>UREO01000019.1 GCA_900546895.1 uncultured Oscillospiraceae bacterium | reverse complement strand
CGGGAAAATGTGCGGATATTATTTTTATCGGCAGTCTGGAAAAGCTGGATATCACACGGGTGCTGATTAACGGCGCCGTTGCTGCGGAAAACGGAAGGCTTACCGCGGAGCTTCCGCCCTATCATTACCCGAAATGGGCAACGGAATCCATGCATGTCAAAAATCCCATTACACCGGAATCCTTTGCCATTCCCGCGAAGGGAGACCGGGTGACCGCCCGCGTCATTGAAGTGATCCCCGCCAGGGTCGGTTCTTACGAACGGCATGTTTCACTCAGGGTGGAAAACGGGCGGGTCGGTTCCGACGTTGAACAGGATGTCCTGAAAACGGCGGTCTTTGAGCGGCACCATGAAACAGGAAAGGTCGGCTTCGGCTTTGTCAAAGGCTTTGGTATCCGGTGCGGGGCCATGGCTTCCACCGTGGCGCATGACGCGCACAACCTGCTGGTGATCGGCACCAACGACGAGGACATGGCGCTGGCCGCCAATACGCTGATCGCGTGCGGCGGAGGAATGACCGCCGTGCAGAACGGAAAGGTTTTGGGGACGGTTCCGCTCCCGATCGCCGGCCTGATGAACGACAAGCCGGTGGAGGAAATGGCTGAAATCGTCGGAAAGCTGGGCGAGGCGTGGGAAAAGATCGGGTGCAGCATGGTTTCTCCCTTTATGACCATGGCGCTGATCCCGCTTGCCTGCCTGCCCGAACTGCGCCTGACCGACCGAGGGCTGGTGGACTGTACGGAATTCCGGTTTACCCCTCTGTTTGTGGAAGAATAGAAAATGGACTGTTGCAATTTTCATTTGCAGCAGTCCATTTTTGTATTTTTTCGTTTCTCTTATTTTAAAGAAGTTGTTTTCTGGACACCCAGTTCGACGGCTTCGCCGTTCAGGTCCCATTCCTTGGTAAAGCCCGCCATCTCGTTCAGCTTGACTTCTTCGGCCAGCAAGTCGTTCTGAATAGAGGCAAGATTGTCGGAAATGATCTTCGCGATCCGGTCGTTTCCCTTTTCATAGACGACGATATGGTCGGTCACGTCAAAGCCCGCGTCCTTGCGCATGGTCTGGATTTTGCTGATGATTTCACGGACAAAGCCTTCTTCGATCAGCGCTTCGGTCAGATGGGTGTCGATGACCACTGTGATTCCGTTGTCCGCCATGGAAACGTAATTTTCGGCCTGCGCGGTTTCAATCAGCAACTCCTCGGGGGTCAGGGAGATTTCCCCGTCCGAAAGGGCGAGGATCAGCGCACCGTTGGCGTCAAGCTCTTTCTTTGCCGCGCTTCCGTTGAGTCCGGCAAGCGCGGTGCGGATTTCGCCGATCTTCTTGCCGTATTTCTGTCCCAGAATCCTAAGCTGCGGCTTGAAGTGGTAGGAGGTGAAATCCGATACATCCTCGGTAAACAGGATTTCCTTGCTGTTCAGTTCGTCGCGGATGATGGTCCGGTAGAACTCGCTCAGCGGTTTTTCCGAACGGACGTACATTTTCGCGATCGGCTGGCGGTTCTTAATGTTGGCGGTATTTCTCGCCGCGCGGCCCAACACGACGATGTCAAGAACCAGTTCCATGTTTTCTTCCAGCTCCGTGTCGATCAGGGTTTCATCGACGCTTGGGAAATCGCAGAGATGGACGCTTTCCGGCGCGGAGGGGTCAATCTTGCAGACCAGATTGCGGTAAATATCCTCCGTCATGAACGGAATCATGGGAGACGCCGTTTTCGCTATGGTGACGAGCGCGGTGTACAGCGTCATGTAGGCGTTGATCTTGTCCTGCGGCATCCCTTTGACCCAGAAGCGCTCGCGGCTTCTTCTGACATACCAGTTGCTCATTTCGTCGACAAAATCCTGTAAGGCGCGCGCCGCCTCCGGAATCCGGTAGTTTTCCAGATGGCCGTCGATGGCTTTCACAGAGGTGTTCAAACGGGACAGCAGCCATTTGTCCATGACGGTCAGGCTGCTGCGGTCCAGCGTATATTTGGTGGCGTCGAACTCGTCGATATTCGCGTACAGTACGAAGAACGCGTAGGTGTTCCACAGCGTCCCCATGAATTTGCGCTGGCCCTCCGTCACGGCCTTGCCGTGGAAACGGTTCGGGAGCCAGGGGGCGGAGTTGCTGTAGAAATACCAGCGGATCGCGTCCGCGCCATAGGTCTCCAGCGCCTCGAACGGGTCGACCGCGTTGCCCTTGGATTTGGACATCTTCTGTCCGTTTTCGTCCTGCACATGGCCGAGGACGATGACGTTTTTATACGGGGCCTTGTTGAAAATCAGCGTGGAAATCGCAAGAAGGGAATAGAACCATCCTCTCGTCTGGTCCACCGCCTCGGAAATGAAGTCGGCGGGGAACTGCTGATGGAAAAGCTCCTGATTTTCAAATGGATAATGATGCTGCGCAAACGGCATGGAACCGGAGTCGAACCAGCAATCGATCACTTCCGGCACGCGTTTCATCTGCTTCCCGCATTTCGGGCAGGTGATTGTTACCGCATCGATGTACGGCCGGTGAAGCTCAATATTCTCCGGGCAGTTGGGAGACATGGTTTTCAGCTCCTCAACGCTGCCGATCGAGTGTTTGTGTCCGCACTCGCATTCCCAGATGTTCAGCGGAGTGCCCCAGTAGCGGTTGCGGCTGATGCTCCAGTCCTGCACGTTTTCCAGCCAGTCGCCGAAGCGGCCTTTGCCGATGCTTTCCGGAATCCAGTGGATGGTGTTGTTGTTGCGGATCAAATCGTCCTTGACCGCCGTCATTTTAATGAACCAGGAATCTCTGGCGTAATAGATCAGCGGGGTGTCGCAGCGCCAGCAGAACGGATAGCTGTGCTCAAAGGAAGGCGCGGAAAACAGAAGCCCGCGCTGGTTCAGGTTTTTCAGGATTTCCTCGTCGGCATCCTTGCAGAACATGCCCGGCCAAAGGGTTTCTTTGGTCATCTCGCCTTTCCCGTCTACCAGCTGCACGAAAGGAAGGTCGTATTTGCGGCCGACATTCGCGTCGTCCTCGCCGAAGGCGGGCGCGATATGAACCACACCGGTGCCGTCCGTCAGCGTAACGTAGCGGTCGCAGGTGACGTACCAGCACTTTTTGTCCGGTTTCACAAAGTCAAAGAGCGGCTCGTATTCCTTATACTCCAAATCTTTTCCGACATACGTTTCCAGTACGGTGTATTCTTCCCCCAGCACCTTGGGGGCAAGGGCTTCCGCCAGATAATAGACGGCGTCCGCCGTTTTCACCTTCACGTAGCTTTCGTCGGGATTCACGCACAAAGCCACGTTGGACGGCAGTGTCCAGGGGGTGGTTGTCCACGCCAGAATAAAGGCGTCCTCGCCCTTTACTTTAAATTTTGCAATCGCGGATTTTTCCTTGACGTCCTTGTACCCCTGAGCCACCTCGTGGCTGGAAAGGGGAGTCCCGCACCGCGGGCAGTAGGGGACGATCTTAAAACCCTTGTACAAAAGGCCCTTTTCCCAGATCTGCTTTAAGGCCCACCATTCGGACTCGATATAATCGTTTTCATAGGTCACGTAAGGGTGCTCCATGTCCGCCCAGAAGCCGACGGTCCGGGAGAAATCCTCCCACATCCCCTTGTATTTCCACACGCTTTCGCGGCACTGCTTGATGAAGGGTTCCAGCCCGTACTGCTCGATCTGATCCTTGCCGTCCAGATGAAGGAGTTTTTCCACCTCCAACTCTACGGGAAGCCCGTGCGTGTCCCAGCCGGCCTTCCGGGGAACCTGATAGCCCTTCATCGTCCGGTAGCGGGGAATCATATCCTTGATGACCCTTGTCAGGACATGGCCGATGTGGGGCTTGCCGTTCGCGGTCGGCGGGCCGTCGTAAAACATATAGGTTTTTCCGTCTTTGCGGCTGTCGATGCTCTTTTCGAAGATTTTGTTTTCTTCCCAGAACTTTTCGATCTTTTTTTCGCGTTCTACAAAATTTAAATTTGCAGGAACCTTGTCGTACATTGCTGAAACCTCCCAAAATAAAAAAACCTCCGCCCTGAGAACAGGACGAAAGCTTCGCTTCGTTATACCACCCATTGCTGCATACTGTCATATGTGTTCCCGGTAACGGGGGAAGACCGCCAAAGCTTAATCGAGGAACTCTTTCAGCCTGGAACTCAAGAGTGATGTTCGGAAATAAACGACTCAGGCCGGACTCTCACTGTCACCGGCTCGCTTTGCTTTTTGTCTGAATCCTACTGTCTCTTTCAACGTTTTTATCATATTTTTAGAAATTAATCATAGCACAGGAATCAGAAAAAGTCAAACATCCCCTCGCCGCAATTCTGCTGTACCGGATATGCCGGGGAATTGCTGAAATCCGGTTGTATTTTATTTCCAAAATTTGATTTTATACAAATTTCCTGATAAAATGAGACCGATGAAACTTTTGCAGAATTTAACAGTTTTTAACCGAATCCTAATGAAACAGCGCCGGTTCAGGCGATATTGTATAAACGGCAGGTATGATGTTCCCAAAAACAGGCCGCCGTTTTTCGGCGGATCAGGTACCATCATGGATCAACATTCTGTTTTGGAGGTAGCCAGAAAAGGGTATGGATGAAAAAATGAAATCGGAACTGGATAAAATTATCGACGGGAAATATATTAAGACTGTTTTTCAGCCCATTGTATCCCTGCGCGACGGTTCCGTAATCGGATATGAGGCGTTGAGCAGAGTTACCTGTGAAAGCGCCATCGCAAATCCGGAAGAACTGTTCCGGATCGCCGGGGAAAGCAGCCGCCTCTGGGACCTGGAGCTTCTCTGCCGGTCCACGGCGCTCCAGACAGCCTATCTGAAGACGGGTATCACACTGAAAAAGAAGCTTTTTCTCAATGTAAATCCCGATGTGATGCACGACACGAAATTCAGACAGGGCTTTACCAAGGAATATCTGAAAAATTACGGCGCGGTGCCGGAGGATATCATTTTTGAGATCACGGAGCGGAACGCGGCCTCCGATATGGAGGGCTTTCACGGGGCGGTTTCCCATTATAAGAATCAGAACTACAAAATCGCCATCGACGACGCGGGCGCCGGGTACTCCGGGCTGAATCTGATCAGCGACATCAACCCGCACTACATCAAGCTGGACATGAATCTCATTCGCAATATCGATAAGGACAGCATTAAGTTTGCCCTTGTAAAAAGCATGACGGAGCTTTCTCACGTGGCCAATATCAGCCTTGTCGCGGAGGGGGTGGAAACGCAGGAGGAGCTCGCCACCCTGATCGACCTGGGGGTGCAGTACGCGCAGGGATACTATCTGCAGCGGCCGGACGAGCAGATGAAAGAGCCCGCGCCCGACGTCCTCAGCTTCATCATCGAGGCCAACCGCCGGAAAAACCATGTTCTGGGCAGTCAGGCCAGCAACATCTACATCCAAAATATCTGCACCCAGACGAAAACGATTCCCCCGGAAGCAAAGGTGGAGGATGTTTTCGAGGAACTCAAAAAGGACCCGTCGTCTTTCGGAATGTGCGTGGTGGAAGACGGCACGGTGCTGGGCGTGGTGACAAAGGCCGATCTGGTGCTCAAACTCAGCGGGCGGTACGGGTTCAGTCTGAACCAGAAAAGGCCGGTTTCCTGCCTGATGGACCGGCAGTTCCTGGCGGTGGCCCACGACACCCCGATCAGCGACGTTTCGCACATCGCCATGTCCCGTCCTCCGGAAAAGCTTTATGACTTTATCGTCGTGACCATGGACGAGAAATATCTGGGGACCGTCACCATCAAGGACCTTCTGGAAAAAACGACGGAAATCGAAGTGGCAAACGCGAAATATCAGAATCCCCTGACCGGCCTGCCGGGGAATCTGGTGATCGAGCAGAAAATCCGAGCCTGTGTCGAAAGGGATACACCCTACAGCGTCGTCTATTTCGATATCGATAATTTCAAAGCGTATAACGACGTTTACGGCTTTGAAAACGGAGACAGGATCATCAAGCTGCTTGCGAAAACGATCGTATCCCATGTGCCGGAAAAGCAGTTTGCCGGCCACGTGGGCGGAGACGATTTTGTAGCGGTGCTGAGCGGTTTCAGCTGCGCCGAGCTGTGTGCCGGAATCATCAGCGATTTTGACAAAAATGTGCTGCAGTACTATAACCCCAGGGATATCCAAAACGGATATATCCTCGCGGAAAACAGACGGGGCGAACCGGAAAAATTTCCGCTTATTTCCCTGTCCGTCGCGGGGGTAAGCAACCGCACCCGCCGCTTCGGCACGATGCAGGAGCTGACGGAGGAATTGGCAAAAATAAAAAAGAAAACCAAGCAGCAGTGCGGAAGCTCCTGCTGCCTGGAGTAATGCGGAGAAAACGGAAAATCAGGAATGCTTATAATAGAAAATGGCAAGCTGCGTTCTGTCGCGGAGCCCCAGTTTTTCGAGGATGACACTGATGTAATTGCGCACGGTTCCCTCGCTCAAAAACAGGGTTTCCGCGATTTCTTTATTGGACAGGCCGTTTGCGACCTGTGTGAGGATTTCCGTCTCTTTTTCACTCAGGCCGGATTCTTTGAAATCGTCCTTCGGGCTGCCGCTGAGCATGGCGGGGATTCTGGTGATGATTTCATCCCCGAACACCCGCTGACCGATCGCGACCGTCTTGATGGAAGGCACGATGCTCTCGAAATTCTGCTTTAAAAGATAGCCCTTCGCGCCGATCCGCAGCGCCTTGATGATGTAATCATCGTCGGAGAAGGTGGTCAAAAACAGGATTTTCGCGTCGGGGTCCCGTTTCAGCAGAATTTCCGCAACCTCTATGCCGGTCATCCCGTCCATGCGGATATCCATCAGCAGGATGTCCGGCTTGCACTCGCCGTACAGCGCGATCGCCTGACTGCCGCTGCCGCCCGTTCCCACTACTTCGATATCGCCGTCCGCTTCCAGAATGGTTTTGAGCGAACTGGAAACGAGCCTGTCGTCGTCTACAATCAGTACTCTGATCAATTTGCCGCCTCCTTCGGAATGGTGATAAAAATTTTAAAGCCGTGATCGGTCGTGATGTTGATGTTTCCGTGAAAAGCGTCCACCCGGTCGGTAATGTTTTTCAGACCGATTCCGCTTCCCGCGTCGTAATCTTTCACGGTCCCGTTGTCTTCTATAATCAGTTGATAAAGCGCGGGATGTTCCCGGCAGGTGATGCTTGCCCGGCTTGCGTCGGAGTGCCGGATCATGTTTGCCAGCGCCTCCTTTACAATGGAGAGGAACGCGTATTTCAGCCGGATGTCCGGGTTGCTGTGGATGTCGTAGTCCAAGCTCAGCTCGCAGAAAGTGAATTTACGCGCCAGCTCTTCCATCTGTCCGTACAGGTCGATGGACTCGTCGTACAGGTTGTGTACGCTGGAGCGGATGCTTTCCATCGCCCGCGTCAGAGTGTCCTTTACCGCCAACAGGCTTTCCTTTCCCTTTTCATCCTTGTTGACGGCGAGCAGCGCGCCGATCTGCAGCAGCGAACTGGACAGCAGATGCCCCACATTATCGTGGATTTCCCGCGCGATGCGGTTGCGCTCGTTCAAGGTGGCGATGCTGATTTCATAATCCTGTTTTTCCAAAAGGTCGCTGTTCTGCTGGTTCAGCCGGAGCGTCATTTCCCTTGTGGTGTCGCGCAGATCGTTGTAATCCGCTTTCAGCTTTTCCAGCCGGACGGTACGGTGTTTCAGCAATACGCATAGCAGAGAGAGAATGGTCGTTACCGCACTGACGGTGGTAAACGCGCCCTGCCAGAGAAAAACGAGCGGGACCAGCGCGGCCAGACAGAGAAACTGGAATCTTTCAAACAGCAGGTCGTAGCAGATCAGCGGCAGAAATACGGTCAGTCCGGGAAGAAACACGCTTGCCGCAATCAATCCGCCGGTCAGTACGGCCCGAAGAAGCGGTTTTTCAAAATAACTCAGGAAGCACGTGAAAACAACGGCGGTCAGCACCGGCACCACGCTTGCGCCGAAACCGGGTTCGCACAGGTAAAGGACAAAGCAGCAGATCAGAAGGATGATTTTATCGATGAGAATCATTCGTCCAACTCCTCCTATCTTTCGGACAGCCCGCCGTTTCCTTTATAGTATCATCTTTTTTTCCGGTTCACAATCGCAATTTGCGGACGTCACGGAAGAACATGACATCTGTCACGGCAAACACTGACAGGCGGCACTGATAATCCCCGTTATTATGCGCTAAAATAAGAGCATGAAAACAAGGAGGTTCCGCTTATGATTATCAGGGTGAACAATCTGGTAAAGAGATACGGCGACCTGGTCGCGCTGGATCATCTTTCGCTGGAAGTGAAGGAGGGAGAAATATTCGGGCTGCTCGGGCCGAACGGTTCCGGAAAGACGACGGCCATCAACTGTATTTTATCCCTTTTAAAATACGACAAGGGCAAAATCGAGATTTTTGACCGCCCCATGGCTCCGGATGCTTACGACATCAAGCGGGACATCGGAATCATTATGCAGAATGTCGCCGTGTTCGAGGAACTGACGGTGTACGAAAATATCGATTATTTCTGCGGGCTGTATGTCCCGGACAAAGCAAAACGAAAAAAGCTGGTGGAAGACGCCGTCGATTTTGTAGGGCTGAACGATTTCCGGAAGTTTTATCCCAAAAAGCTGAGCGGCGGCCTGCTTCGCCGGCTGAATATTGCCTGCGGAATCGCGCACCGGCCGAAGCTGATCATTCTGGACGAGCCGACGGTAGCGGTCGATCCCCAGAGCCGGAACAATATTCTGGAAGGCATTGTGCGGCTGAACCGGGAAGGCGCCACCATTGTCTATACTTCCCATTATATGGAGGAAGTAGAACAGATCTGTACCAGAATCATGATTCTGGATAAGGGCAGGATGATTGCCGACGGCACCAAGGAGGAGCTGAAGGCCATGATCACGCTCGGGGAGAAAATCACGGTCGAGACCTTCTCCCTCCGGGAGGAGCATCTGTCGGCTCTGAAAAAGCTCCCGAATATCGTTTCCGCCGAGTACCGCGACCATCTGCTGGTCGTAAAGTCCGGGAAGGGGCAGAACAATCTGGAAGCCATACTGGATTTTCTGAAAAGGAATCAAATTACCTTCGGGAAGATTTATTCCGAGCTGCCCACCCTCAACGACGTGTTTCTGGAAATTACCGGAAAACAGCTCAGGGATTAGGGGGGAGAGAAGAATGTTTCAGCATCTTTTTACGGCAAGGCTGAAATGCCTGACCCGCGACAGGCAGATGATGTTCTGGACTCTGCTTTTTCCGCTGCTGCTTGCCACCTTCTTCAATATGGCTTTTTCCAATCTGAACAATACGGAAGCCTTTCATCCCATCGATATTGCCGTGGTGGACAACGACCGGTACCGGCAGAATAAGGATTTTCAGTCGGTGCTGGAGGAAGTGTCCCAAGGGGAAGATCGGATTTTCAACCTGACAAAAACCGACGGGGAAAAGGCGGAAAAGCTGCTTGACGACGGGAAAATCAAGGCATATGTTACGGTGGGTACGGAGATCGGGATGACGGTCCGGGAATCGGGCCTCAGCCAGAATATTGTCCGGGCTTTCCTGAACAGCTACAGCCAGACGTCCTCCGCGGTGGCTTCGATTGTCAGAGAGAATCCCGCTTCCGTTAAAAACGGGCTGATCGAGGCTGTTTCCGACCGCGGGGAATACACCCGGGAGGTTTCCGGCAGCAGCGCGGAGCCAAATAATGTGCTCAATTATTTTTACTCTTTGATTGCCATGAGCTGCCTGTACGGCGGTTTCTGGGGACTGAAGGAAGTGACGGATATTCAGGCCGATCTTTCTCAGCGGGCGGCGCGCGTCAACGTGGCCCCGGTCCATAAGCTGAAAATCTTTCTTTATAACATGTGCGCGGCAATCCTGCTCCATTTTTCGGAAATGCTGGTGCTTCTCGCCTATCTGTATTTCGGGCTGAAAATCGACTTTGGGTCAAAAACCCTGTTCGTCCTTCTGACGACCTTTGCCGGCAGCGTTCTGGGCGTTTCCTTCGGCGCTTTTGTCAGCGCGCTGGTAAAGAAGGGGGAGGGAGTCAAGGTCGCGGTTCTGCTGGCGGTCAGCATGGCCGGTTCGTTTCTGGCGGGAATGATGTTCGAGGACATGAAATATATCGTCGCACAGAAGGTGCCGGCTCTCTCTTACCTGAATCCGGTGAATTTGCTTACGGACGCCTTCTATTCCCTGTACTATTACGACATCATGACCCGGTACGGGTGGAATATGACGGCGGTTTGCGCCTTTGCGCTGCTGTTCTGTCTGGGATCGTATTTTATAATAAGGAGGCAGAAATATGCCAATCTTTAAGCTCTGTATGAAAATCATTCAGAAAAATCTGTCCTCCATGATGATCTATGTGGCCGTCTTTCTTGCCATTGCCACGCTTCTTTCCCTGAACGGCTCAAAAGTGCAGGAAGCCGGTTTCTCTCAGGAAAAAACCAATATCGCCTTTCTCAGCGAAGAAGACAGCCCCCTGATCGACGGCTTTCAGGCGGAGCTGGCCAAAACAGCCAACTTCGTAGAGGTTCCGGACGAAACGGAAAAGCTTCAGGACGCTCTTTTCTTCCGCTCCGTCAGTTATATTCTCCGTATCCCCAAAGGCTTTACCCAGAGCTTTATGCGGGGAGAAAACGTGCGGATTGAGAAAACCACCGTGCCGAATTCCGTCAGCAATGCGTATCTCGATTTAAATATCAACCAGTATTTCAACACGGCGGCGCTCTATGTAAAAACGGTGCCCGGCATTACGCAGGAGGATCTGGTTCGGCATTTGAAAGCGGATATGGAAAGCAATACCCCTGTCGCAATGAAAACAGATGCACGACAGGACACCGACAACGGCTTTTCCGCGAATTACTTCAATTACCTTGCCTATGCGCTTTCTTCCGTGCTTGTTCTGGGCATCTCCGCCATTATGCTGGTGTTCAATGACCGGGACCTGAGCCGCCGGAATTTCTGCTCTCCCCAGAGCGCGGGAAAGATCAATTTCCAGTTTATTCTTGCGAACCTGGTTTTTACCGTCGTTTGCTGGGCGGTCATGGTCGGCTTCTGCTTCCTGTTCGATCACCGGAACATGATGACCCGCAATACGGTTTATCTGGTTCTGAACTCGTTTGTGTTTACGCTCAGCATGTCCAGCATCAGTTTCCTTATCGGGAATCTTCTAAAGGAACGCGGAGCAATCTCGGCGGTCTGCAACGTTGTCTCACTGGGCCCCTGCTTTATCAGCGGAGTATTTGTACCGCAGGAGCTCCTGAACTCCACCGTGCTGAAAATCGCCAGCTTTACCCCGATTTACTGGTATGTCAAAGCGAATAACCAGATTTCCTCGCTGGCCAGCTTCAGCTTCTCCAGCCTTTCCGAAGCCTATACCGCCATGCTGATTGAGGCAGGCTTCGCAGTCGCGTTTTTTGCGGTCTCCATGGTCGTGGGGAAGAAAAAAAGAATGAGTTCTTAAAAAGGGGCTGCTGATTGAATTTGCAACGGCAAATTACAAAAGCATCCAAAAAACAAAGAAGCGCGCCTTGAAACGGCTGTCAGCCGATCAAGGCGCGCTTCTTTGTGCATCAGGCAGTCGATAAAACCGCACAGCCGAAAAAACACTTTGCAATATTTGCAAATCAGGAATGGACGCTGGCACCGAACGGCATCAGCGCCAGCTTTGCGATCTTGAAGCACTGCAGCCCGAAAGGAATTCCGACGATTGTCAGGCAAAACAGCCCGCCGATCGCGGCGGCTTCCACCGCCAGCGCGAAACCGCCGAAGACAAGCCACAGGATGTTCAGCAAAAACGAGCCGACACCGCCGCCGAAGGAAACCTCTTTTCCGAACGGGAAAAACGCCAGCTCCGCGAATTTAAAGCATTGGATTCCGACGGGAATCCCCACAATGGTAATACACCACAGAATGCCGACCAGAAGCCAGCTCAAACCCATAATCAGGCCGCCGAAAACGAACCAGATCAAATTTCCCAGACATCCCATCACATAACGCTCCGATTTGACCGCCGGTCGGACGGTTTATTTTTTATATGATATCATAAATATGCCGAGGGATAAAATCCTGTTCCGCACAAAATCCTTGTTTTCTTATTGATAAATCCGGGCTGCAATATTATAATCAACATAAACAGAAAAAAAGGAGGTAATTCCATGAAAAAGGACTTGAAAGCCGTTTGCCTGATTTCGGACGATTTTGAGGATCTGGAGCTGTGGTATCCGGTACTGAGGCTCCGGGAAGAGGGAGTCACCGTCCATCTGGTCGGCGAAAAGGCAAACCAAAAATATGTCGGTAAATACGGTGTTCCGGCGGTTTCCGATTATGCGTTCGGGGATATCCGTATTGAGGATTACGACGCGCTTCTGGTACCCGGCGGCTGGGCACCGGACAAATTAAGGCGTTTTCCGGAGGTTCTGGAAATGGTCCGCTCGATGGACCGGCAGCAAAAGCCCATCGGGCATATCTGCCACGCGGGCTGGGTTCTGGCTTCCGCAGATATCCTGCAGGGCAAAAAAGTCACGAGTACCCCGGGAATCAAGGATGATCTGATTCATGCCGGTGCCACATGGTATGACCTTCCGGTGGTTGTGGACGGCCATATCGTTTCCAGCCGCCGCCCGCCGGATTTGCCGGAATATATGAAGGCGTTCATTGAACTGCTCGAAAAACAGTGACGGCGTGTACACATGGTGACAGACGGGGCGCTTTCCGCGCCCCGCAATTTCCGGAGGGATGCATTTGAAGACAAGAGTAAACGCGAAAAACGGCGATGAGCTTTCCATTCTGGGGTTCGGGTGTATGCGGCTGCCTACAAAGAACGGTTCGATCGATGAAACGAGATCGATTCAGATGATTCACGACGCCATTGAAAAGGGCGTGAACTATTTTGATACGGCCTATATTTATCAGAACGGGAAAGACGAATTGCTGCTGGGCCGGGCTTTGGCGGGGGGCTACCGCGACCGGGTGAAAATTGCCACAAAGCTGCCGCCTTTTCTGGTCGGAAAGCTGGAAAATGCAAAGAAAATCTTTGCAACGGAGCTTCAGCGGCTGCAGACGGACCATATCGATTATTATCTGCTGCACATGCTGACCGACAAGCCGGGGTATGACCGTCTTGCTTCGCTCGGCGTTATGGAATGGCTGGAAGAACTGAAGGCACAGGGCAAAATCAGAAACATCGGCTTTTCTTTCCACGGGAGCCGGACGGACTTTGAACGGATATTGAAAGCGTATCCGTGGGATTTCTGCCAGATCCAGTACAACTATATGGATGAAAACAATCAGGCGACGAAAGCCGGGCTGCAAACCGCGGCGGCGATGGGAATCCCCGTGATCGTCATGGAGCCTCTGCGCGGCGGAAAGCTGGTCACGCACCTGCCCGAACTGGTGACGAAGGCGTTTCAGAGCTACGACAAAAACCGTTCCCCGGCGGAGTGGGCCTTGCGCTGGGTATGGAACCATCCCGAAGTGAACGTGGTGCTTTCCGGTATGAGTGACGAAAAGCAGGTGGAGGAAAACATCCGCATCGCGGGGGAGGCGGAGCCTGATTCCCTCTCCGCGGAGGAAATAGATGTGTTCCGGACGGTCAGAAAGGAACTCAGCGAAAAAACGAAAATCCCCTGTACGGGCTGCGGGTACTGTATGCCCTGTCCCGCGGGGGTAAACATTCCCGGATGCTTTTCCTGCTACAACGACAAGTACCTGATGCAGGATAAATCGGCGCGGCGCCGGTATTTTCAGTCGCTGGGCGCCCTGTCGGCCAAACCGGCCGTCGCGTCCCAGTGCCGGCAGTGCGGAAAATGCGAAAGCCACTGTCCGCAGAAAATAGCCATCCGCAAGGAACTGAAAACGGTCAGCCGTGAGATGGAAGGCGTTCTCTATAAACCGCTTGTTACCATTGTCAGGAAAATGATGAGGATAAAATCAAATTAGACCCGGCCGCGCCCCGGTATGGATTCCGTTTTGGAAGAAATACCCGGCGCGGTTTCTTTTTTGCACGGCGGCACGAAATTACCCGAAGAAACGCGAAAAGAAGAGAATTCTGTCTTGAAAACCCGATTTCATCATGATACAATAAAAATCCATAAACAGAAAGCGGGTTTAGATTGAAATTTGAATTTTTACATCAGAGTACCGAACAGCGGCGGGATCTGATTCTGCACGGAAGTATATTGAGGACGCTCATGATGCTGTCGCTGCCAACGCTGATGATGAGCGTCATACAGTCTCTGATGCCGCTGACGGACGGACTTTTTATCAATAATGCGGCGGGAACGCTGGTCGCGAGCGCGGTCACCTACAGCGAACCCGTCATCAATATGATGACGGCGCTGGCTCAGGGGCTGAGCGTAGCGGCGATGGCCATTATCGGTCAGGCGAACGGCCACGGCGATTTTGACCGGGTGCGGCGCATTTCCGCGCAGATCGTTGTGTTTGCCTTTACCATGGGCTTTTGTATCGCGCCCCTGTCTGCATTGGTGGCGTTTCCAATTTCGGCCAATGTGGATCCGGAAATATCGCACAATGTTATGCTGTATATCAGCCTTTATGCCTTTGTTCTGCCATTTTCCTTTTTGGAGAGTATCTACAACGCGATCAAAAACGCTACCGGGAAGCCGGAGGCCACCTTTATCCGCATGTTGCTCATGCTCTTTCTGAAAATTATTTTTAATATTGTGTTTGTCGTCTGGTTGCGGCTGGAGGTAGTCGGCTGTGTGCTCTCTTCCTTCTGTGCCAATTTCCTGATCTGCGGCTGGATGTTCTATGAACTGTTTATCAGACAGGGGGAAGACAAGCTTACCCTGAAAGGATTCCGCTTTGACAAACAGTTGATTTTTCAACTCTTTCGTGTAGGCGTTCCCGCTATGCTGACCAGCCTGATGCTGAATCTGGGATTTTTCCTGATTAATAACGAAACCCAGAAATACGGTGCCGTGGTCTTAAACGGGCAGGGTATCGCCAACAATATTACCGCCGTGTGCTTCAATCTGCCGGCGGCTTTCGGTTCGGCAGTAACGACCATGGTCAGCCTAAATATCGGGGCGGAGCAGCCGGACAAAGCGAAGCGTTCCTGTCTGATCGGGTGCGTGGCCAGCGCGGTGACGGCTGTCGCCGTCATCGGCCTGATCGTACCGCTGTCCCCCTCTCTTACGGTTCTATTCACGCAGAGGGCGGACGTGCTGGAGGTAGCCAACCGGGCGCTGCATATCTACACCTATTCCGTGGTGGGCTTCGGCGTCTGTATGGCGGTGCAGGGCGCGTTTATCGGCCTTGGCCGGACCGGTGTGCCGCTGGTGCTGGGCGTTTTGCGTATCTGGCTTTTGCGGTATCTTTTTATTCTGGCTACGGAACAGACACTGCAGTTTTATTCCGTTTTCTGGGGAAATCTGTTTTCCAATTATGCCGCCGCGGTCATTTCCATTATCCTGATTCTGCGGGTAAAATGGTCCTCCGTGCTGCGTTAGAGCTTGCATACACGCGCTAGCCCTCGTATCGTTTTCATCATTTTCATTGCAATCAACGCCGCATTGGAACAGCCAATGCGGTGTTTTGTCCGTCGTAAGGCGGTTTTTCCCGGCTTATGTATGTTGTTTACCGGATAGAGCAATAATAAAAGAATCATTACAGAATACGAGGAGGAAACGGAATGGATGTTGCCATACTGGGTGCGGGACTTTCCGGGCTTTCCTGCGCAATTACACTGGAAAGACAGGGAATCAGACCCGTGATTTTTGAAAAACGGAGCTGTGTCGGCGACCGGTTCGTCAACGCGGAGGCGATGTTCAGCATTTTAAATAGGCCGGTTAAGGATTGTATTCCCTATTTGGCGGACCAATACCATATCGTCCTGAAGCCTATTGACAAGGTCCACAGGCTGGTGCTTCATTCTAGAAATCATACGGCCTGCGTTGACGGATATATCGGCTGTACCAATATCAGGGGGCGGCACGACGATTCCTTTGAATGCCAGCTGGAAAGACAGGTAAAAAGTGAAATTCACTTTCACTCGACGGAAAATTACGAGGACCTTACCAGAAATTTTGACTGTGTCGTTCTGGCAACCGGGGACGGAGCCTATGCGATTCAGCAGAACAATTACCGGTGCGACCTCACCTGTGCCATCAAAGGAGCAACAGTGGAAGGGAATTTCAAAACCGATATGCCGCACGTCTGGTTCAATTATGGAATTATACCGAAAGGCTACGCCTGGCTGATCCCTTTTTCAGAAAAAGAGGCGAATCTTGTCATCGCTTTTCCGGACAGCCCCGCGCCGGATATTTACGATATCAAAAAAATGTGGAAGCTGTTTTACGATCTGGCACGCAGGGACCTCGATCAGGATTTAAAGATCACCGATCAGTTTCAGATCGAAAAATATAGGATGGGAATCTGCAGAAGACCCAAAATCAAAAACACCTATTTTACCGGAAACTGTTTTGGAGCGCTTTCCCCGGGGCTTGGCTTCGGACAGTTTACGTCTATTTTAACCGGCGCCTACGCCGCGTACGATATCTGCTCAATCGAGCGCTACGGCGAATTGGCAAAGCCCCTGTTTTCCAACTACAGCCATTCGCTTGCGCTCAGGCGCAAGCTGGAAAAGATGGACGACGCGTCGTTTGACCGCATTGCCGGATTTTTTGAGCTGAAGGCGGTCAGCGCCCTGAACACCCGCATCTTCGGTTCAGGCAGCAGCTTCGACCTGCTGAAATGGATGACGCTTTCAAAACACGCCTGATTTCTTCTGACTGCAGGAGCCGTTCAATTGGCTGAAAAGCCGCTTAAATGGCTTCCTGCAGCCGATTTTGGCGGAAAGAAAGCTTGTACATAAAGTTTTCATGTATTGTTTATAAATGTACGCTGTTTTTTTAAGGCTTTCTGTTGTATAATATAAACTCGT
>UREO01000018.1 GCA_900546895.1 uncultured Oscillospiraceae bacterium | reverse complement strand
CAGCCGGTATTGATAGACATCGGGGGAAAATTCCGGCACCAGCTCGCCGTTATACGGGGCCAAACGGGAAAGCGACGCCTCGTCGGAGGGCTCTTCCTCCGGCGGCTCGATGGAGACGGTCAAATTTTCCTCAATATCCACATCCAGCTGCTTCGCCGCATAGTTGCACACCTCGTCGATATGAGCATTGATAACCGTATCGCCCGAAGCGGCGCCGTCCTTGACCTGAAACACAAAGGAAATGATATTCCCGGAAAGCTGCGGCGCCGCGCCCTGATCCACATTGCATACATAAACGCTGCAGATCGGGTTTGACACGC
The DNA here is from genome assembly GCA_900546895.1 of uncultured Oscillospiraceae bacterium. Classification (GTDB taxonomy): domain Bacteria; phylum Bacillota; class Clostridia; order Oscillospirales; family Acutalibacteraceae; genus Caproiciproducens. The sequence continues at coordinate 16,593 of UREO01000018.1, read as the reverse complement.
TGTTTGTAACCATCGTCCCGCTTTTGATCTGAGAGGACGTCTCGGTACGGACAAAGCCGAGCGCGGCGGCGTTGTACCCCACCCGCATCCGGAATCCGGCCGCGGTGTCGGGGACCTGTCCCGCGTTGATCTGCAGCTTGACCAGTTCCCCGCGTACAACAGAGGGCTTGTCCACGCTGTATGTAAAATAGGGTACGGTAGCAGCATGCGCAGGAATCCGTAAAACAACCGGAAACAGCAGCAAAAGCAAAAAGACGCGAAGATTCCGTTTTCTCACAGACGGCTCCCCCCAACGGCAGATAGATAAAAACCAGCTGAGCCGGTTTCCGGCAAAGCTGATTTTTAAAAACATTTGGTATCAAGCGGTAACGGTCTGCCCCATTCCGTTCGCGCGCAGATCGCGTAAGAGTTTTTTACGCAGAACCTGCAGCCGGAAACGGTTATACCGCTGGATGATGGCAAAGGGCAGGTTTCCGAGCATAATCAAACAAGAAAACACGATCCCCACTAAAAAAGGGTTAATCAGCATAGTAACGACAATACAGATACAGTTTTTCAGATGTACCCACTCGCCCCTGCAGGTTTCAAAAATAAACTCGTCGACATAATCAATGGAAATATCCGTAAGATGCTCTTTGGAAAAGCCGTCTTTGCCGATATGCTGCGGCACCCTGTCCTTCCAAAGCTGGATCTTCAATTTATCCCTGTACCAGCGCCCGCCGTGTTCCCATTCCTTCGGCGCGTAACGCTCCTTCTGGGAAATGGAATGGGGAAGCTTGACACCGGCCAAAAAGACCGTCAAATGCCAGACGCCGATAATAAAAAGATTCCATAGAAACATGTTGAGAAATGATAGATTTTTCAGCATTTGTAATCCCTTCCCTGCAAAAATGAAAGTCCGGTCAATCATAATATGCATGTGATAATATTAACATATATATATTATAATACAATTTACAGGTATGTGCAAGATGAAAGCCGATCAGCGTTCCCTGTATTTTTTTACAATCATGTTCGCACATTTGTAAACGTCGCCGCCGCCCAGAGTAAGGATCAGATCGCCGTCCTCCGCGTTGGCGGTCACGTACTCCGTAATTTCCTCAAAGGTCTTGAACCATACGCTGCCCGGAATTTTGTCGGCCAGGTCCTTCGCGTAAATATGGTAGGTGTTCTCCTCGCGCACCGCGAGGATTTCGGAAAGGACAACCCTGTCCGGGATGGAAAGCGCCTTTGCGAATTTATCCAAAAGCATATAGGTCCTGGAATAGGTGTGGGGCTGGAAAACCGCCCACACACGCCGGAAATTCATTTTCATGGCGGCGGAAAGGGTCGCCGTCAGTTCCGTGGGATGGTGCGCAAAGTCGTCGGCGACTGTAATTCCGCCGAACGTGCCGAGGATTTCAAATCGTCTGTGGACGCCGGTAAACTGGTGCAGGCTTTCCGCGATGGTGTCCGCCTCCACGCCCATGCTGTCCGCCGCTGCAAACGCAGCCAGCGCGTTATAGATATTGTGCTTTCCGGGGATGCTCAGCGTTACATCCGCAAGCTTTTCCCCGTTTTTCATCACCGAAAAACATTCCCTCGCCCCTTTTGTGTCCGCGATATGATCGGCGTAGTACTCATTGGACGGGTTCAGGCCGAACGTAACGACGGACGCATTTTTTATGCCCTCCACCGCTTTCCTGGTGTTGGCGTCGTCGCCGTTGACAATGAGCGTCTTTGACGTCTGGAGCGCAAACTGATGAAAGGATTTTATGATATTCTCCACCGTTCCGAAATAATCCAGATGGTCGGCGTCTATGTTGAGGATAATCGATGTTTCGGGATTCAGCTGCAAAAAAGTGTCCACATATTCGCACGCCTCGCAGACGATGGTGCCCGATTTGCCCACGCGCCCGTTCCCGCCGATCAGCGGGAGCTTTCCGCCGATCACGGCCGAGGGGTCTTTTCCCGCGTGAAGCAGAATCTGGGTAATCATCGCGGTCGTTGTCGTCTTGCCGTGCGTACCGGAAACCGCCACAGGGTGCGGGTAGCGGCGCGTCACCATGCCGAGCATGACGGAGCGCTCCACAACCGGGATTCCCTTTTCGCGGGCGGCGACAAGCTCCGGGTTGTCGGCCTTGACGGCCGCCGTGTACACGAGCATTTCGGCGTCGCCTATGTTTTCCGGCCTGTGACCCATAGAAACGGGAATTCCGTAGGAGCGGATCCTCGCGAGCGTATCGGATTCGCTGGTGTCCGACCCGGTCAGTTCATAGCCGCGATGGTACAGGATTTCAGCGATCGGGCACATGCCGGAACCGCCGATTCCCACAAAATGTATTTTTTTAACCTTGGATAGAGTATCTTGATAATCCATGATTTGAGCTCCTTAAAATGAGATGATTATAGCAATTTCATTTCCATTTGCGAGACAAAACACGTTCTTTCCCCGCCTTCGGCGGGGGAAGAACGCAACCTTGTTGCAGAATCAACTGGAAATGCTGTGATAGTGCTTTCAATTGAATCGCAGCGTTTTTGTTCGGATCGCTCCCCACCTTACTGTGGGGAAAATTCGTTTGATCCCGTGACCCGGCGCAAAGGAAACAGCTGCAAAACATTGATCCTCTCTATTATATTGCCACACCTGTTTATAATAAACATTTTTTCGGATATTTGCAATAAAAAATAAAATCAAAACGGAAAACCCGCGCAATCACACCGAGCGTTCCATCTCCATAATATGGGGAAAGAAGTTTATGGAGGTTTGTACAATGGTAGATATCAACAGTTTCGGCGTACTGGGCGGCGACAAGCGCCAGATTGCGCTGGCCGAATCCATTGCGTCGGACGGGTACACCGTCTATGTCTATGGATTTGACGGTATTGAATTTTCCAAGGACGTAAAAAAGGCAGATCTTGAGGAAATTATGATCCGGTGTGAAAATATTATCCTTCCGCTGCCGGTTACGGCGGACGGCAGTCATCTGAATATAGTTTACAGCGAAAACGGCATCGAACTGAACGACAGCTTTGCCGAACTGATGAGAAATAAACAGGTTTACGGAGGAATGATGGGAAAACTTTACCAGACCAGCGACGTTTGGGATTCCATCGACACCTACGATTATTATACCCGAGAGGAATTCGCCGTACACAATGCCGTTCCCGCCGCAGAGGGCGCGATCGAAATTGCGATGCGCGAATACCCCGGCACCGTCAGCCAGAGCAGATGCCTTGTTGTGGGCTACGGAAGAATCGGAAAAATTCTGGCGATGATGCTGCGCGGACTAGGCGCCTCGGTGACGGTGAGCGCCCGCAGATATTCCGATATCGCCTGGATCGAATCCTTTGGGTATTCCTCCGCGCTGACGGACAAAATCTGCGACAAAGATCAGTACGACGTTATTTTCAACACGGCGCCCGCTATGATATTCAACCGGCGCATGCTTTCGAAGATGCGCTCTAAACCGCTGATCATCGACCTTTCGTCCCCGCCCGGCGGCGTGGATTACGAAGCCGCGCAGAAATTCGGCATCAAGACGATCCACGCTCTTTCCCTGCCCGGAAAGGTCGCTCCGAAAACCGCCGGTGAAATCATCAAAAATACCATTTATAATATGATGGAGGAGTGAAAGATGAAAAGCCTTACTTTCGGTTATGCCCTCTGCGGTTCCTTCTGCACCTTCGACAAGGCGATCGAGCAAATCCGCGCCCTTGTGGAAGCAGGGTACGACATTCTGCCGATCATGTCGCAGAACGCTGCGACGACGGACACCCGCTTTGGAAAAGCGGACGATTTTATCTGGGAGATCGAAGACCTCTGCGGCAAAAAGATCATCAAAAGCATGGTGGAAGCGGAACCCATCGGGCCGAAAAAGATGGTCGACCTGATAATCGTCGCTCCCTGCACCGGCAACACGCTGGCCAAAATTGCGAACGGGATCACCGACACCACCGTGACCATGGCGGTGAAATCCAATCTGCGCATCGGCAGGCCGGTGCTGCTGGCCCCCGCCACGAACGACGCGCTCGCTGCATCGGCGCAGAATATCGCCAAATTGCTCAATACCAAAAATATCTATTTCGTTCCTATGAAACAGGATGACCCGGGGAAAAAGCCGACCTCCGTGGTTGCGGATTTTAGCCTGATTCAGCCCGCAGCCCTTGCCGCGCTGGAGGGAAGGCAGCTTCAACCCATCCTGCTGTGAGTATGGATTATTCATAAATATTTATGCAGATTTCTTGTAAGTTAGTCAATAAATGTGATATGATAAGGCAATGAAATGGAAGTGAGAGGAATGCTGTACTGCCCTAAGTGCCAATTGCTCATTGACAGCGATACCGACCGCTGCGCCGCGTGCGGTTCCAAAAAGCTGCGGGAGCCCGGACCGGACGACCCGGTGCTTTTGCTGACGGCGGATGAAACGAAGGCCATCATGATCCGCTCCGCCTTTCAGGAAAACGGAATCGTATTTATCGAGCAGGACAGCGGCTTCGGCGCGCCGCCTTCCATGCTGCTCGGCAAACCCTTTTACGGGAACCGCAATATTTTTGTGGCTTTCCGGGATCTGGATACCGCCAAAGAGCTGCTGAACGGGATCGGAATCGCGGACGCACAGGACGCGAAGCTGGAAAGCAGCACCCCTGCGCCGGAGGAAGGGCCCGAACCCGAGGAGCTGGCCGAACCCGAAGAGGAGCCGGAGCCGATGAGCTCCCGCAAGCGATTTTTCTGGCGGATCGTTTCGGCAATGATGTTTATTCTGGTCGTGTGGGGCGTTGTGGCGGCGGCCGACTTTCTGGCCAACGCGCTGAAAGCGTTCTTCACAAAAGGCGGATTTTAAAGGGAAAGGAAAATTTCATTGAGCCATTACCATCTTGATACGGACTGCATCCACGCGGGGTATGAGCCGGGAAACGGCGAGCCGCGCGTACTGCCCGTCGTACAGAGTACAACCTTTAAATACGACAGTGCGGAAACGCTCGGCGAGCTGTTCGACCTGAAGGCCGACGGATTCTTTTACACCCGCCTGGGCAACCCGACCATTGACGCGGTGGAAAAAAAATCGCCGCTCTGGAAGGCGGCGTCGGCGCGCTGCTGACCTCCTCCGGTCAGGCGGCTTCCCTGATATCGGTGCTGAACATCTGCCCCGCGGGCGATCATGTGGTCTGCTCCAGCGCAATTTACAGCGGTACTATCCGGGCTTGAAAAGCAGCAAATATTACGCGCTCGCGAAAAAGTACCTGCCGAACGGCACCTGCGGCGTGATTTCCTTCGGGATCAAGGGCGGGCGCGAAGCCGCCGCCGGATTTATGGAGGGCTTGAAGCTCGCGTCCATCGTCATCCATGTGGCGGACCTGCGCACCTGTGTGCTTCACCCAGCCAGCACGACCCACCGCCAGCGGAACGACGATCAGCTCAGGGAGGCGGGCATCGGTCCCGATATGATCCGGATGTCGGTCGGCATCGAGAATATCGCGGATATTCTTGAGGATATCGACCAGTCTTTGAATAACCTGTAAATTATAACATACGAAAAGGCGGAGCAGCTGCTCCGCCTTTCTATATTTAACCAAATTCACTGAACCGGGAACTCCCTCAGCAAATTCCCGCCTCTCCCCGTACTTTCGTCAATGAAAACCACGAAGGTACCGTACCACATAGAGACATTTTGGGGATACTTAGGGGTACAGGGGGATTTTATGGAACCCTCCCGCCGTTACTTAGAACGACGGAATTAACGACCCATTCATCTTTTTGCTTGCAGTCGAATCCGCCGTAGGCGCATCCCAGACCGGCAGGTCCAAAATCCCCCTGCGCGTCCTTTGCCTACTTTCGGACAAACGCGAAAGTAGGGGCCCGCCCGGCCTGAGGGCAAAGCTAACGGTTAACTCTCGCTTCAGTTAAATGTATAGAGCGATTTATAAGGGTTTTTCGTATTGGGCGTCAGGACATAGAAGTTTTTGGAAAGCACTTCCCGCTTATCGATATTAAAAATACCGCAGAACTCATCCAGATGGCCGTCGATTTCCGCCATGTCCTCCGGGGAGGCGAGAGCCGCCTGCACCTGCTTCGGCAGATCCTCCGGCAGCGCTTCGCAGCGCAGGTAAATCTTGCCGCCGTGCATTCCCGTTCCGCAAAGGTTGCCTACCGGCACCTTTTTTTCGGAACCGAGGCCCAGCACGACAATGGTGCCGCCTGCCTGATACTCGCCCAAAAAGCTGCCGGTCTCGCCGCCGATCATGATCAGCGGCTGGTGCGTCTGATACGCTTTCATATGGATGCCCGCGCGGTACCCCGCGTTGTCCCGCACAAGGATTTTCCCTCCGCGCATCGCGTAGCCGGTGGCGTCGCCGCTGGAACCGTTGATGATGATGATCCCCTCGTTCATGGTGTCGCCGGTGGCGTCCTGCGCGTTGCCGTTTACCCGGATAGTGGCGCCGTTCAGATAACAGCCCAGGTCGTTGCCCGGCACCCCGTTGATCGTGATGTTTTTCCCGCTCATGCCGGAGGCGATGTAGCGCTGCCCAAGACAGTTGTCCACCGTGATATCCGCTTCCGCGGAGACACGGATTTCATTGTTCAGGTCTTTGAAATGTTGATTGTCCGCATTGATTTTCATTCTTTGGCACCTCCGAGCTTAACGGCTCTTTCCGACGCGGTAAACGCCATGAGCTGCGGTTTTTCCTTAATCAGTTCGTAATCGACGGTGTCGAGCGGGGTTCTTTCGCGAATCAGCGAAGTGTAGATTCCCGCCCTGGCGACATCGCCGATTAGAATGAAGCCCTTTAACAGATTGTCTTTTGAGACCAGCTTTTTATAGGTCTGTCCGGTCCGCACCACATAGGCTTCTCCGTCATAGCTGCCGGCAGTGATGATGTGCAGCCCAAAAAATCCGATCGCGTTCATCGGGATGGCCTTGTCGTAGACCTTTTCCCCGCCCGCCATATTGATGCCCGCGGCCTCGCCCTGCATATACGCGTTGGGCAAAAGGGCGAGCACGCGGTACTGGCCGGAGGTGATGTCGTAGCTTTCGCTGCAGTCGCCCGCCGCGTAAACGCCGTCCAGATTCGTGGCGCAGTGGATGTCGGAAACGATCCCCTTATTGACCTTGCAGCCGATGTCCGCGGCAAGCTTCGTTTCCGGGCGGACGCCGACCGCGACAACCAGAGCGTCAAACTCCAGCTTTTCTCCGCTTTTCAGCAGAGCGGAATTTTTGGTAAACTGCGCGACGCTGTCGCTGAGGATAAAGGTTACCCCCTGCTCCTCAATGTGCTTCTGCACGATTTCGGAGCCCGCTTCGTCGAGGATGCTCGGCAGGATGCGCGGCGCCAGGTCCACAACGGTGATCTGCTTTACCTTGCTGCAGATTCCCTCCGCGCATTTCAGGCCGATCAAGCCCGCACCGACGATCAGCACGCGGCTTTCCTGATCGATGACCTTCTGCAGGGCCGCCGCGTCGTCCAGCTTCATAAAGCTGAACTGATTCTCCACTTCCTCCAGCCCAGCCATGGGCGGAACAAAAGGAGAGGAACCGGTCGCAAAGAGCAGCCTGTCAAACGCGACCCCGTCCCCGTTGTCCAAAAGGACTTTTTTGTTCTCGTAATCCACCCCGGTAACCGTAACGCCCAGAAGCGGGGTCACCCGGTTGTCTTCATAGAAGGTGTCCGGGCGGTACTTCATGCGCTGCCGGGTGGTTTTTCCGTAGAGGAGGTAAGAAATCAGCGGACGCGAATAAACGTGATGCGGCTCTTTGGAAATCACCGTGATTTTTCCGGCTTGATCCACGGAGCGGATTCCTTCGATGCAGCCGACCGCCGCAGTCGAATTTCCAATAATTACATAATTCATTCTGTTCACCTCTCCTCAAAAACGATCGCCTTGTTCGGGCAGCCCCGCACGCACGCGGGCTCTCCGAAGCTGTTGTTCGTGCAGAGCTCGCATTTCTGGATGACGCTGCCGTCGTTCCCCGGCATGATCGCGCCGTAGGGGCATATCATAACGCAGGTGTAGCAGCCCACGCATTTGTCCTTGTCGACCTCAATGACGCCGTTGTCCACGCTGAGCGCGCCGGTAATACAGCTTTTCACGCAGAGCGGTTCCGTACAGTGGCGGCAGGAAACGGCAAAGCTGATCCCCTGGTTTTCCTCAATTCGTATCCTCGGGTTGATATGAATATCCTTGAGCGCCTTGACCATATCGTCGCTGCCGGAATTGGCAAAAGCGCAGTTATATTCGCAAAGATGGCACCCGAGACACCATTTCTCATTTACATAGATCCTTTTCATCGCTTATTCCCCCGCATGCTTGATTCCAAGAATCTCAAGCTCTTTCTCGTTTAATCCGATTCCGCGAAGCATCAGTCGGTTGCCCTTGAGCGCTTCAATCGAATTGATTCCCATTCCGCCCATCATTTCCTTGATTTCGTGCTGCCACGCGGAGACAAGGTTGACAAGGCGCTTATAGCCGATATCGGGGTTCAAACGTTTGACAAGGTCCGGCCGCTGGGTCGCGATACCCCAGTTGCATTTGCCCGTCTGGCAGCTGCGGCAGAGGTGACAGCCGAGCGCCAGAAGCGCCGCCGTCGCGATGTACACCGCGTCCGCTCCCAAGGCGATAGCCTTGACGATATCCGCGGAGTTGCGGATGCTGCCGCCGACGACAAGGGAAACGTTGTTGCGGATTTTCTCCTGACGGAGCCGCTCGTCAACAGCCGCAAGCGCAAGCTCGATCGGGATACCGACGTTGTCGCGGATTCTGGTGGGGGCGGCACCGGTGCCGCCGCGGTAGCCGTCGATGGCGATGATGTCCGCTCCGCTGCGGGCAATACCGCTGGCGATGGCGGCGACATTGTGCACCGCCGCGATTTTCACAATGATTGGCTTTTGATAGTTGGTGGCCTCTTTCAGGGAGTAAACCAGCTGGCGGAGATCCTCGATCGAATAGATATCGTGATGGGGCGCGGGAGAAATCGCGTCCGAGCCCTCCGGGATCATTCTGGTGCGGGAAACGTCGCCGACGATCTTCGCTCCGGGCAGATGCCCGCCGATTCCCGGTTTCGCGCCCTGTCCGATTTTGATTTCGATTGCCGCGCCGGCTTCCAGATAATCCTTATGCACCCCGAAACGGCCGGACGCAACCTGTACAATGGTGTTCTTGCCGTACTGGTAAAAGTCCTCGTGCAGGCCGCCTTCGCCGGTGTTGTAGTAAATCCCCAGCTCCTCGGCAGCCCTCGCAAGGCTTTCATGCGCGTTGTAGCTGAGAGAGCCGTAGCTCATGGCGGAAAACATCACCGGCACGGAAAGCTCCAGATTCGGGGGAAGGTTCTCCGTGTTGAGGCTGCCGTCCGCGTTGCGCTCCAGCTTTTCAGGCCGCTTGCCCAAAAAGGTTCTGGTTTCCATCGGCTCGCGCAGCGGGTCGATGGACGGATTCGTCACCTGCGACGCGTTAATCAGGATCTTATCCCAGTAAACCGGATACGGCTTCGGGTTACCCATGGAGGAAAGAAGCATGCCGCCCGACCCTGCCTGACGGTATACCTCACCGATAACCTCGTTCGTCCAGTTGGCGTTCGTCTTAAAGGTATGATCGGACTTTACGATTTTCAGAGCCCTTGTCGGGCAAAGCGCCACACAGCGGTGGCAGTCGACGCACTTGGACTCGTCGCTCTTCATCAGATTCAATTCCGCATCGTAGGAATGCACCTCGTTGGCGCACTGTCGTTCGCACACGCGGCAGGCAATGCAGCGCTGCGGATTACGGATTACTTCATATTCAGGATATAAGAAATCGACCGGCATTATGCATCCACCCCCTCATTCAACGTGATGATGACCGGTTCTCCGCCTTTGGGGGCGAAGGTTCTGTCCGGGTCCGGCTCAATCGCGCGGATCGCGCATTCCTCGCTCGCCACGTAGGCCATGTCTCCCTTTTCGGCAACGACCATGGAGCGCAGCTTCAAACGGTCGTTCAGCGCCATCATGCCGCCGCTGAAACCCAGCAGGATGGAAAACGGGCCGGTAATCAGCAGGCTGGAAAACACGTTCCTCAGATAGGTGAACTTTTTGCGTTCCGCCGCCGGCATCCGGTCGATTTCGCTCCAGAACGGGGCTGCAATGACGTCCGCGGCCTCTTTCAGGCTGAGCCCCTGTTTCCGGTTCAGGTAGTCGATAATATAGGTAATCACTTCGGTATCGGTCAGAAGCGTACATTTGTAGCCGAACATCTCAATGAAGCGGCGGTTCGCGTCGTAGGATGAAATTTCACCGTTATGTACAATGGAATAATCCAGCATGGCGAACGGGTGCGCTCCGCCCCACCAGCCCGGCGTGTTGGTCGGGTACCGCCCGTGCGCCGTCCAGCAGTAGCCCTCGTAGTTTTCCAAACAGTAATATCTTCCCACATCCTCCGGAAAACCGACCGCCTTGAACACGCCCATGTTCTTTCCGCTGGAAAACACATAGGCGTCCTTGATCTGCGTGTTGATCTTTACCACACAGCGCGCGACAAATTCCCTTTCGTCCAGCTGCGTATCCTTAAGCAGCTTTTCAAACGGCAAACCGAAATAGCGCCATATTGCAGGTTCATCCGTAATTTCCGGCATTTTTCGGGTCGGAATTTTTTCCGCGACCGTCACGTCGAAGTTCGCCATGATCTCTTTTTCGCATTCCTCTTTGGCGCGGGCGCTGCCATAGAAAACATGGAACGCGTACAGATCCCTGTTATGCGGATAAATTCCGTAGGCCGCAAAACCGCCGCCCAATCCGTTGCTGCGGTCGTGCATGGTGGTAATGGAGCGAATGATGGCTTCCCCATTCATTTTCTTTCCGCTGCGCGAAAAAATTCCCGATATGGCGCAGCCCGAAGGTATCCTTACATCTCCCTCTAATTGCATAAAAAACTGACCTCCCTGCAATTTCGTATTCCGACGCATTTTATGCCCCGTCAGCAAAAATTGCGAAATTCACAGCTTTCGGCTGTTTACTAAATTTGCGTTTTTTTATAATATAATGTTTAGGCTCTAATGTCAATAGATTTTGCATAATTATGGCATTAGAATTGCAGGTTAGTGCAATTTTCCATAAAACTTTATCGATAACAAGAAGGTTATGCATGTAATATTATTAAATCCTGCAAATTTTTATTTTTTTATTGACATTCCTCCCCAACTGTCATATAATAAGCGCATAGCAGCAAAGGTGCTGTAGGGATTCGCCCTATAGTGCCTTCTTTTTTTTATTCTTTTTTTGTAATTTATGTAGGGAGTGATTTTCATGAGCAATATTCCTGAAATGTTCGGCAGCATGGTCTTCAACGATACGGTCATGAAGGAAAGACTGCCAAAGGACACTTATAAGGCTCTGAGAAAGACCAGGGAGCAGGGCAAGCCGCTGGATCTGCAGGTCGCGAACGTCGTTGCAAACGCGATGAAGGAATGGGCGGTGGAAAAGGGCGCGACCCACTTTACCCATTGGTTCCAGCCGATGACCGGGATCACCGCGGAAAAGCACGACAGCTTTATCTACCCGGTGGAAAACGGCAAGATCATTATGGAATTTTCAGGGAAGGAACTGATTAAGGGCGAACCCGATGCTTCCAGCTTTCCGTCCGGCGGACTGAGAGCGACCTTTGAGGCAAGAGGCTACACGGCCTGGGACCCTACCAGCAATGCGTTCATCAAAGACGGTTCCCTCTGCATTCCCACCGCGTTTTGCTCCTACGGCGGCGAGGCGCTTGATAAAAAGACCCCCCTGTTGCGTTCCATGGACGCGATTGACAAGCAGGCGATGAGGATTCTAAAGCTGTTCGGCAACACGGAAGCCCACCGGGTCATCACCACGGTAGGGCCGGAACAGGAATATTTCCTTATTGACAAGGCGATGTACGAAAAAAGAAAAGACCTGATCTACACCGGCAGAACGCTGTTCGGCGCGAAGCCCCCGAAGGGACAGGAGCTTGAGGATCACTATTTCGGCGTAATCAAGCCGAGAGTGTCCGCATACATGAAAGAACTGGACGAAGAACTTTGGAAGCTTGGCATTTTCGCCAAGACAAAACATAATGAAGTCGCTCCTTCCCAGCATGAACTCGCTCCCATTTTCACCACAAGCAACGTAGCCTCCGACCAGAACCAGCTTACCATGGAGACCATGAAGAAGGTCGCCACAAAGCACGGTCTGACTTGTCTGCTCCATGAGAAGCCGTTCGCGGGCATCAACGGAAGCGGCAAGCACAACAACTGGAGCATTTCAACCGACACCGGCGTAAACCTTCTTGAGCCGGGCGATTCTCCCCGTGAGAACGCGCAGTTTCTCCTTTTCCTTGCCGCGATCATCCGGGCGGTCGACGAGCATCAGGACCTGCTCCGCATCTCCGTCGCGAGCGCGGGCAACGACCACCGCCTGGGCGCGAACGAAGCTCCCCCGGCGATCGTGTCCATGTTCGTGGGCGACGAGCTGGCCAGCGTTTTGAAGTCCATTGAGGACGGCTCCTCCTATCATCAGCATGACAAAGTTTCCATGAAAATCGGCGTCGATATCTTGCCCGCTTTCCCGAAGGATTCCACGGACCGCAACCGCACTTCCCCGTTCGCCTTCACCGGCAACAAGTTTGAGTTCCGTATGCTCGGCTCCACCGTTTCCATCGCGTGCCCAAACATCATGCTCAACACGATCATTGCCGACGCTCTGTGCGTCTTTGCGGATGAGCTGGAAAAGGCGGATGATTTCAACTCTAAGCTGACTGAGGTCATCAAAGACACAATCAAGGATCACGGCCGTATCATTTTCAACGGCAACAACTATTCCGAAGAGTGGGTAGAGGAAGCGAAAAAACGCGGCCTGCTGAACCTGCGTTCCACGGCGGACGCACTGCCGTACTATATCAGCGACGCCAATATCGCTTTATTTGAAAAATACAACGTGCTGACAAAAACGGAAGTTCATTCCCGCTATGAAATTCAGCTGGAAAACTACTGTAAACAGCTCCATATCGAAGCGCTGACCATGGTGGATATGATCAAAAAAGACATTCTGCCGGCGGCTTGCTCCTATATGAAGGACATCAGCAAGGAGGCCATCAACAAGAAACAGCTGTGTGCGGACATCTGCTGTGAACTGGAAGAGACCCTGCTGAAAAAGCTGTCCAGCCTCACCTCCGACCTGTACAAGAAAATGCTTGTTCTGGAAGAGACCGTCGTACCGGAGAAAGAATTCAAGGATGTTCTGGAACAGGCAAAATACTACCGCAATACGGTTTTTGCAGAAATGGAAGCAACCCGTATCATCGCGGATGAAATCGAAAGCCTGGTCGGCGCCAAATACTGGCCGTACCCGACCTACGGCGACCTGCTTTTCAGTGTAATGTGAAAATCGGGAACAGCATTGGCTTGCGAGGGTATATTGTAATATAATGCACAAAGGCGTGTATTCTGTTTTAGCTTGCAGAATACATGCTTCTTTTTTTACCAGCCGCCCGGCGGCCGCCGGGTGTATATTCATTCAGAGTACAAGATCTTTACATATCTTCCTATATAAAGTGGACGGTCTGTCATTCCGACAGGCCGTCCGCTTTATATCCTCCTTTGATTTATGAACAAATTTTGAACTCTTTGTATTATTTGGTCTATTTTATACAAAATATGTTATAATTTTAGTAAAACATGCGGTCGTCACCATGAATGGCTGAGTGGCTGGTTTGAAAGCTGAAATACATACTATGAATGAAAGGAAGTTGAGAATGAATGGAGTAATGACTGAAAAACTGAAAGAATCCGTGCAATCCGTTTTGCCTGTCGGTATCATCGTTCTTTTGCTGAACTTTACAATCGCGCCCATGCCCACAGGCACTCTGATGATGTTCCTCACCGGAATGGTCCTGCTGATCATTGGGATGAGCATCTTCACTTTGGGCGCGGAACTATCGATGATCCCCATGGGAGAAACCATCGGCTCGGCGCTGACCAAGTCGCGGAAGCTCTGGCTGATGGTAATAAGCAGTTTCATCCTGGGCATCGTGGTGACAGTGGCGGAGCCGGACCTGCAGGTGCTGACAAAACAGGTGCCCGCCGTGCCGGACGCCGCTTTGATCGCCTCTGTCGCGGGGGGAGTGGGAATTTTTCTGGTGATTGCGCTTCTGCGCATCCTGTTCCAGATGAATCTTTCCCACGTTTTGATCGTCTCGTATGTTTTTGTATTCATTATCGCCGCGCTGACGGCCCCGGACTATCTGGCCGTCAGCTTCGATTCCGGCGGCGTAACCACCGGACCGATTACCGTACCCTTTATTTTAGCGCTTGGCCTGGGCATTTCCGCGGTACGCGGCGGCAGTACCGCGGAGGAGGACAGCTTTGGGCTGTGCGCCCTGTGCTCTATCGGCCCTATTCTGGCAGTACTGATAATGGGAATGTTTTTCGACTCTTCGGGAACGGGGTTCGCGTTTGAGTCTGCCGCCACCGTAGACAGCGTCGGCGAACTGATCGCACTGTTTACGAACGGCTTTCTTCAGTTTTTTAAAGAAGTCTTTCTCGTTTTACTTCCCATTGTCGTGATTTTCGTATTCCTCCAGCTTATACATTTTAAGCTCCCAAAAACCAAAATGATCCGCATTATGGCTGGAATAGTGTATACGCTCGTCGGGCTTTCGGTCTTTTTGACCGGCGTCAACATCGGCTTTATGCCCGCCGGTACCTACTTGGGACGTTCCATCGCGTCCCTTCCCTACCGCTGGATTCTCATTCCGCTGAGCGCGGTGATCGGGTGCTGCGTCGTCTTTGCGGAGCCTGCGGTTCATGTTCTGAACAATCAGGTAGAGGATATCACCAGCGGCGCGATCTCCGGAAGGATGATGATGGTCGGCCTTTCCATCGGCGTAGGGCTTGCGCTGGCTTTGGCCATGATCCGCATTATGACGCACACCTCCATCTGGTTTTTCCTGCTTCCGGGCTATGCCATTGCGCTGGCAATGACTTTTTTCAGCCCGAAAATTTTCACCGCTATTGCTTTCGACTCCGGCGGCGTAGCAGCCGGGACCATGGCCGCGGCATTTCTGCTTCCGTTTGC
Source organism: uncultured Oscillospiraceae bacterium (assembly GCA_900546895.1). Taxonomy (GTDB): domain Bacteria; phylum Bacillota; class Clostridia; order Oscillospirales; family Acutalibacteraceae; genus Caproiciproducens. Next base: position 1,554 of record UREO01000018.1, on the reverse strand, counting down.
TTCCGGCGCGTGCGAAGCGTTGGGCGGCAATATTATGACGGATGCCTTTGGCATTATCGGCATGGTGGCCATGATGCCGATCATCACCGTACAGGCAATCGGTATTATTTATCGGATTAAACTCAACCGCGCGGAAAAGTCGGAAGAAGCGGGCAACGTCTTGCCGGAGGAAGGTGTTCCATCGCCTGAATTCTCAGGAGAAAATCTGGAATTCACGGAAGAATCGGAGGAAAATAAGGGAAAATTGAAAAACCCTATTGCAAATTCCGAGGAAACCAGAGAAAATAGAACAGATGGCGACAATTCGTTGGAAAGGGAGGAATGAAATGACGCAGACAAATACCGGATCGGAATCGACCGTACTGATGATTACGATTCTAAACCGGGGAAACGGCAAAAAAATTGCAGATCTGTTTCACGGCAGAGGTGTGCGCCTGAATTTCCTGGCTTTGGGAAAAGGAACCGCGGATTCAAAAATCCTGTCCTACTGGGGCCTTGGCGAAACGGAAAAAGACGTTCTGTTCAGCGTGATGCCCGGGGCAACAGCCGAAAGCTTTGTGAAAGAACTGAATGAAAAAATAGGCAGGCCCGGAAGCGGTATTGCCATGACCATACCGATCAACGGCGCTGCGGGATGCAGGGAAGAGACTCTCTGCCATACCGTATTACAGAAAACAGGAGGGAGCTTTATGGACCAATCCTTTGAACACGCACTCATCGTTGCGATTGCCAATCAGGGCTTTTCAGATGAAGTGATGGATGCCGCAAAAGCCGCGAAAGCGACCGGGGGTACCGTGATCCACGCGCGGGGCGCCAGCGTGAAGGATGCTGAAAAATTCTTCGGCATTACGATCCAGCCGGAAAAGGAATTGATTCTGATTTTAACAAAAAGCGAAAACCGTGAAGAAATCATGCAGGCGATTGCGCGCGAAAAAGGCTTTCACACGGACGCCAAGGCTATCGCGTTTTCCCTGCCTGTCAACGGGGTGGCAGGGCTGCCCGCTTTATAGCCCGAATGCGGCATGATTCCGAAGTTTCCGCCGTAAAAACAGTATTTTTGTTTTAAATTATACAAATTGTATAATTTAAATGCGTAATGAAAGAAAAAAGACGAAAACCTGCTGAAACAGCGGGTTTTCGTCTTTTTAATGCGACCAGGCCTGTAAGCCGAGTTCTGTCGTGAACAGCCATCTATCTTGGCCGGATGTTGCCATCGCGGCTCAGTGCCACCTTCTCGGGACGCGCCGGGCCGGCGCATGAAGTCCCTCTGCGGTGTTGCTCCGAATAGGGTTTGCAGAGCCGCGCGGTCTCCCGCGCGCTGGTGAGCTCTTACCTCGCCTTTCCACCCTTACCGTTTACCGGCGGTATATCTCTGTTGCACTTTCCCTAGGGTCGCCCCCGGCGGCCGTTAGCCGTTATTCTGCCCTGTGGAGCTCGGACTTTCCTCGGGCACGTCCTTTCGGACTGTGTCCGCAGCTGTTCAGCCTGCTCGCTAGACTATTTTAATCGATGAAAGGCCGTCTGTCAACTGCAGATTATGGAAGCGGTCTTCCG
>UREO01000017.1 GCA_900546895.1 uncultured Oscillospiraceae bacterium | reverse complement strand
TGAACGATATTGTGTCGGAGGAACATAAACAGGCCGCCGCGAAGGTGCGGAACCTTCTGTCCGTTTATTATCAGAATTACGATTTGATTTCGATCGGCGCGTATAAGCCGGGAATGAATCCAAAGCTGGACGAAGCGGTTAAGAAAATAGATGCGATCAATGCTTTTTTATGTCAAAGAACCGATGAGAGCTTTTCGTTTGAAGAAACCCTGAATAGGATGAAAGAGTTGTAAGATATGAAAAAGTTTGCATTTTCGCTTGAAAAAGTACTCGGCTTTAAACAGCAGACGCTCGATGTTAAAAAGAACGAGCTTGCACTGCTGCAGATGAAGCTGACTGAACTGGAAAAAGAAATTTATGCGCTGAACGATCAGTTCGCAGCTACCAACCGCAAAATGCTGGAGGAGCTGCAAAATGGGCTGAGTGCCGGCGATCTGCTTATTTATAAAACGTATTTCAATACCCTGAATCAGAAAATTTTACATTTGATCGATCAGAAAAAGCAGCTTTTAGATATTATCGCACAGAAAAAAGCCGACATTGTAGCCGTTAACAGCGAGATTTCGGGGCTGGAAAAGCTTCGCGATAAGCAGCTGACGGAGTATCTCAAGCAGATTCAGAAAAGCGAGGAGCTCGCAATGGATGAATATGTCGGACAGGCGCGCGGCGCCGTTTAAACGCTTATAAATATCTTTATTTATAAAATATCCTGATAAGGAGGTGATAAAAACGATACAGCAAGTCACACGTTCCACCGTACCGCAGAATTCCAAAGCATCCCAGACAAAGAATCCCGCGAACGCCTTTGATACTTTCATGCAGATGGCGACCCTTGGCAGGGAGCTGAAAAGTACGGCCCAGACGGCCGCTGAACCCGGAGAAGAGGAAACGAAAGGCGGCAAAGTTGTTTCCGAGGGGAATTTACCGGCTTTCAATCCAGCGGATGTTTCTCTTTTGAGCCAGCTGCTGCCATCCGGACAGTTCCCACCCGTTGGACCGGAGCCGTTACAGGTTTTGCCGCAGGCAATGACTGCGGACCCGGTTCTGAGTGCGGATGCCGTTCAGCAGCTGCCGGCCGGTTCCGGGCTCCTTCAGCAAGTTCAGCCGCAGGCGAAAACCGCGACCCCTCTTTTGACGGCGTCCGATACTTTCCCGCAGGCGGCAGCGAATCTCCCGGTGCCCGGCAATGCGCCCCAGACGACGGCAGATGCGGCCTCGTCCGTAAGCGTAGCCGACGCACAGAGGACTTCCTTCCAAAGCGCGCAAACACAATCCGCTCCGGTTCCCGTTGTTGCCGGTACCGATGCCTCACAGACGGCTCCGCTGATGAACAATCAGCCGGGTGTCAATTCTTCTCAGCAGGTTCCGGTTTCGAATGCAGCAACCGCCGATTCCGCCCAGCCTTTGGTGCAGCCGCAGGAAAAGCTATCACCGGCGCAGCAGACTCTTTCAGAGGTGCAGGCAAAACCCGGTACGGCGAAGACACTGTCTGCTCCAACGCTTGGAATTCAGCCGAAGAATATTTCTCCTGCTGATGACAGGGATGCCGTTTCGGCAGACGGTCAAAGCCAGAACACGGCGCAGTTTTCAGATCTTTACCGGACGGGCAATGTGGTGATCAAAATTTCCGACGCTCCGACGGATACCGCCAGAACAACCAGTAAGCAGGTTGCCGACCAGATCCTTGTCAACTATAAGGCGGGCAAACCGGAGTTTCAGATGGACCTCTATCCCCGGGATCTGGGAAAAGTGTCGGTGAAGCTGGCAATGCAAAGCGGTGTGCTGACTGTTTCCATTCAGGCGTCGAATCCCAAGACCCAGAGCATGCTGATGGAAAACAGCTCCGATATCCGTACTTTTCTACAGACAACCGTCACCCAGCCAGTGCAGATTTCAGAACCCGCCCAGGAAAAGCCGTGGTATCAGCAGGATCAGCAGAGCCGGCAGGATCAGGCGCAGCAGCAACAGGAAGAACAGCAGCACAATCAGCAGCTCCACAGGGTCGGTTTACGGGACGACGATACCAACACCGGCGATTTTCTTTCCGTTATGCAGCTGCTGAAGCAGCAGGCCTATTCGCTGTAAAATTCAAGGAAAGGGAGACTTCATTTGGCAATCAATCAGATCAATGCCTATTCCTACGGCACGAATTCCACTTCCGGTACCGATTCCGTTTCCGGCGCTTCGCAACCCCCTGTTTCTAAAAACTCGTCTGCGCTGGGTCTGAATGATTTTCTGCAGCTTCTGGCCGCTCAGTTTGCCAATCAGGATGTAATGAACCCGACGGACAATACGGAGTATATTTCCCAGATGGCTCAGTTTTCCGCTTTGCAGGCCATGCAGGAGCTTTCGCAAATTTCCTATACGCAATACGGGGCGTCCCTTGTCGGCAAAAAGGTTGTGGTTGCAAGTTATGACACGAACGGAAAGTATCAGGAAGATACCGGCATTGTAGACAGCGTCAATTTTGCTACCGGTTCCAATGTCCTTGTGGTCAACGGCAAGGCGTATGATCTTTCCTCCGTCATGCAAGTTGTCAATCCGGATGCCGTAGCACCACCCGAGGAAACGCCGGACCCCGATGCCCCGGATACTCCCGATGGACCGGATACGGGCGGAGAATCGGTTTGAACCCGCTTTTTACAGGGCGAAACAGTTAGGAGCACAGTCATGGATGACATTCAATTTAAAAAGAATTATTCCTCGTTTATCAATCCGAATTACACGGTGCCTCCCGCCGGCACAAATACGCAGAAGACCAGCGCGGCTGATCCGGGCAGCAGCGAATTCGGGCAGCTTTTCCGCAAGACTGTGGAACAGCGGCAGCTTACCTTTTCCAAACACGCACTGCAGCGCATGGATTCCAGAAATATTCCGGTTTCCCAGCAGCTTGTTTCCCAGATCAACGGCGCGGTAGAAAAAGCAAAATCCAAAGGCATTAAGGACGCTTTGATTTTAAACGGGCAGACTGCATTTATCGTGAATGTTCCCAGCAGTACGGTGGTAACAACCATGAGCGGCCGGGAAATGACCGAAAACGTATTTACCAATATTGACGGAGCCGTAATTTTATAACTGGACCTCTTGAGGAAGTTATTGAGCTTTGACTGACAGAGAAGCTCATGCGGTTTCAAAAAGAAAGAGAGAGATCAAACTTATGATGAGATCATTGTTTTCCGGAGTAGCCGGATTAAAAGCATACCAGACCGGTATGGACGTCATCGGCAACAATATCGCCAACGTCAATACCTACGGATTTAAGTCTTCTAGTACGATCTACCGCGACGTTTATTATCAGGCTTTAGCAGGCTCTTCTAATGCTTCTGGAAATTCGGGTGGTGTGAATCCTTCCCAGATTGGTTACGGCGCTTCTGCAGCATCCGTGGATGTGAATACTTCCCGCTCCGGTATGGCAACAACAGGAAAGAATAAGGACTGTTATATTGACGGAGAGGGTTATTTTGTGGTAAAAGACGGCGACTCAGGTTACCTTTATACCCGTGTGGGATCGTTTGGGTTCGATGGTGATGGAAACTTGGTAGACGGCAATAAAAGAATTATTTGTGGAGCAACCAAGGGTGCTGAGCTTAGTTCTACGAAGCCGGAAGCAATTAATTGTGCGGATTACGGTGAATATAAAAATATCACCATCGGTGGTGACGGTAAAATCAGCGGTGAAAAAGGTGGTACCGTGGAAATACTCGGCACAATTGCAATTGCCAGTATTCCAAATCCCGCCGGACTCACACAACAGGGTGGCTCTTATTACAAAGCGGTCAGCAATGTGGACACCACCGATCATCCGATTACATATTATGCGCCAGGCAGTGGGGAGACAGGTGCTTTGGTCACCAGCGCGTTGGAATCCTCCAATGTAGACCTGGCGAATGAGTTTTCACAGATGATCATTACTGAGCGCGGATTTCAGGCGAACTCAAAAATCATCACGGTCAGCGATGAAATGCTTGAGGATCTCGTCAATTTAAAAAGATAATTAAATGACTGCCGTTTCTGAGGTCAACTGCGGCCTCAGAAACGGTCAGTTAGTTAAAAAAGGAGAATTGAGATGATAAATTTAACCAGCTTAAATGGGGTTTCGTTTGCTTTGAACACGAATCTGATTGAAACCATAGAAAATATACCGGAAACAAAAATCACTTTGACCACGGGAAAATATTTTCTTGTCGCGGAGGAAAGACAGGATATCATCGATAAAATCATTCAGTACAATCGGCAGATATTTCAGAATACGATTAGATTATAAATGAATTTGATAACGGATACCGTAATATGGGTCTTTACCAAGGGAGTGTTTATGTGGATTTTACCAGTATCATAGGGCTGATCGCCGGCCTTGGATTGGTTATTTTCGGAATTGTTTTCGATCCCTCCGCAGGAGTTGTCTGGTCCACCATCATGAATTTCATCGACGTACCAAGCATGGCAATTACTTTTGGCGGTGCGATTGCCGCTACCGTCATTGCATTTCCAATTGCTTATTTCAAAGACATTCCGAAGCATATGAAAATCGTTGTTTCACGGAACAGGTACGATCCGAAGCAGTACATCGATACGATTGTGGACTACGCGCAGGAAGCCAGAAGAAAGGGCCTGCTTTCTCTGGAAGATAAGGCAAATCAGGAGCAGGACCCGTTCCTAAAAAACAGTATGATGCTGATCGTCGATGCCATTGACCCGGTGAAGGTAAAGGAAATCCTGGACGATGAACTGGACGGGCTGGAGGATCGCCATTCCCATGCATGGCAGTTTTACGAAAAGTTTTCTACCTTTGGTCCGGCATTCGGTATGATCGGTACCTTAATCGGATTGATTAATATGCTCGCCAATATGGATATGAATGCGGACGGCGGCGCGACAAAAATGGCGCAGGGCATGTCTACGGCACTGGTGACCACTTTCTACGGGTCTATGATGTCCAATCTGTTATTGACGCCGTTGGCCCACAAGCTGCATATGCGTCATGATGAAGAAATGGTGTGTAAGGAAATTGTTGTGGAAGGCGTTATGGCGATTCAGGCGGGGGATAACCCGAAACATATTGAAGAAAGACTGAACGCTTACATATGCGAAAAGAAGAGAATGGAAGCCGGCGGCAGAGGGCAGGCTTCTCCCCAAAGCGAGCCCAGCACACCGAAAGAAAAGAAATCAAGGCGTAAGAAAAAGTAATCTTGTTTAGAAAAATCGGAGCTGAGTTGCAGCTTATTATATAAAGCGGGGTGTGAAAAAAATGGCCAGAAAAAAAGCGGATCCCGGCGGCGGCGGCCCGAACTGGTTGGATACGTATGCGGACATGGTAACACTGCTGCTGACTTTTTTTGTGATGCTGTTTGCCATGTCGACCATGGATGCTACCAAGTGGCAGAAGCTTGTAAAAGCTTTCTCTACCAATAAGCAGGCGACCGCGACTATGGAACAGGCCATACAGTCAGATGATCTGAATCCCGACAGCGGCGCCTATTTTGATGCCGATACCAGCAGTATGAATTCCGAGGCCGGACAGGGGGAAGAAGCCGACAGCGGGGATGGAAGCGATCGGGTCACGGACTTTGACAGTCTGTACAAATACTTAAATGATTATGTCCATGAAAATGGCCTGCAGGATTCCGTGCAGGTACATAAAGATGAAAATTACACCTTTTTGACTTTTCAGAACAGCATCTTTTTTAACGGAGACAGCTCTGAACTGCGAGACGATGGGAAAAAAATCCTGGACTTTGTCTGTGACGGAATTAAAAATATTCCGGATCAGATCGGCGAAATCCGTTTCTACGGCCATACCGCCCGCGTGGGTGACTCAACCACTACCACCGCACAGGCTTTTGACCGCGCTTTGTCATCCGACAGAGCAAAAAATGTTTTGCTGTATGTCCAGTTGAAAAATATAATAGACCCGGGCAAAATGGTTTCAGAGGGCTACGGAGAATACCGGCCGATCGTACCGCATGACGGGACGGAAGCCACCCGGGCAAAAAACAGAAGGGTCGAAATTTATATTTCCAAAGCGGGGAAGGTCAGTTCCGTTTTGGATGAGGTTTATAAGGATATTGAGTCTGCTGACAGGAAAGGTGCTGTGAGCAGCAAATGATTAGCTTGACAGTATTAAATTTTCCGCATGCCTTGTGGTGCGGGGAATGGGAGGTCTTATGGCAGAAGTATTATCACAGAAGCAAATTGATGAATTGTTGGGCAATTTGCAGAGTGGTCATGTTAATTTTAATGAAATAGAAGAACAAACGACGGCTTCCAAGGTGAAAGAGTACGACTTCATGTCGCCTAAAAAATTCACAAGGGAACAGCTGAAGCTTTTGGATAATGTTTTCGATAATTTTTCGAGGATGTTCAGCCTTCAGCTTGGCGGAATGCTCCGGTCGACCTGTCAAATGGAAATCCTGCAAGTCGAAGAGGAAGAGTATCGGGAGTTCAACAATGCTTTGGGTGATTCCGTATTGGTCGCCATCTTCGGAATGCACAATGCCGAAAATAAAATAGACGATAAGCAGGTTATGATCGAGCTGTCACGTCCAATGTCTTTCTCCATCATGGACCGTATGCTTGGCGGCAATGGAACGGGCTATGAAATTGAAAGAGATTATACGGATATTGAGCTTTCTCTGCTGGAATATCTGTTTAAACAGGTTTCTCCTCTCTTGAATAATGCGTGGAACAATTATATGGCAATCGATCATACTCTGGATATGATTGAAACCAATTCCCGGTTAATTCAGCTCATACAGCCGGATGAGGCGGTTGCGATTGTAGCGATCGAAATAACGATTGAAAATCTGAAGGGAAATATGAATATCTGTTTGCCTGCTTCCTCGTTGGAAGAAGTCTTTCGCTTTTTCAATTCCAAGTATGTCAAGTCACCCAAAAAAGACGACCCCGTGGTGGAGCAGCAGCGTAAGTCGGCAATTATGCATGGGTTGAAAAGCTCTCCGCTGTCAGTGTGTGCAATATTAGGCAAAACGGAAATCAGCCTGAGAGAATTGCTGAATCTGCAGGTTGGCGATGTTATTCCTCTCAATACTCAGGTAAATAAAGATTCTATTGTTCTGGAAGTGGAGAATTTGCCGTGGTTTACCGGCGTAATAGGAACCAAAAAGAAAAAATACGCAGTTAAAATTGACAAATCTCTGCAATAAACGATGAAAGGTGATTTCTATGGAGCCGAATAATGAAGAAACTTTTTCTCCTATGGAAATTGATGCAATAGGGGAGATACTGAATATCAGTTTAGGTTCGTCTGCGACTTCCGTTTCGGAAATGCTGGAACAGAGGGTCAATATTACGACGCCGCATGTTGAAATACAGGCTTCCTCTGAGGTTCATTTTGAATCCATGGAGCCGGCCGTTGCGGTCGAAATCAATTATGTCAGCGGCCTGAGCGGAAAAAACATCCTGATTTTGAAAGAGTCGGATGTAAAGGTAATAGTGGGGCTTCTGCTTCATACCGATTATTCCGATCAGGAATTCGTCATGGATGAGATGAGTATCGGAGCTATTTGTGAAGTAATGAATCTGATGATGGGCGCATCCGCCACCGCGCTTTCCCAATTTCTGAACATGGCGATCAATATTTCCCCGCCGAATTCCTTTCAGATTGATAATTCCGAACAGTTTAAAAGCAAATATTTTAACAGCGATGAACTGGTTGTTGCCGTTAAATTCAATCTGATGATCGGGGACCTGGTCAACAGTGAATTTATCAGCTTAATGACAGTCAACCTCGCGAAAGAAATTATTTCCTCCTTTAGCTTCGGTTCGCCGGCCCCGGAGGAAAAGCGCCCGCAGCCGGCGCAGCGGCAGCCGGTGCCTGCCCCGCAGCCGGCAGCACCCATCGCCCCCCATCCGCCGGCGGCACCGAGAAAGCCGGAGCCGGCACAGACGGCGGCGCCGGTTCCCGCTGCAAAACCGGAACCGCAGCCGGGCTATCAGCAGAATTACAATGTGGGAAGAATGTCCTATCAAAGCTTTGACGAAGCCGATTCGATTCTTACCAGCGATCAAAGCAGTAACCTGAACATGATTATGTCCGTCCCTCTTCAAATTACCGTAGAAATTGGCCGGATCAGAAAGCCCATTAAAGATATCCTGGATTTCACTTCGGGAACGATTGTGGAACTGGATAAGCAAGCCGGTTCTCAGGTAGATATCTTCGTGAACGGCAAGCCGATCGCCAAAGGAGATGTCGTTGTGGTCGACGATTTTTATGGTGTGAGAATTACAGAAGTGCTAAGCAATAATGAAATAATGAAATTAATATAAAACGCCGTTAGGTGTAATTTTAGGAGGAACAGAAATGAGCAAGAAAATTATGTTGGTAGACGACGCGGCTTTTATGAGAATGATGATTAAAAACACTTTGCAGCAGAATGGCTATACGGAGGTTGTCGAAGCGGAAAACGGAGAAAAGGCCCTTACTGTCTACGCTGCTGAAAAGCCGGATCTGATTCTTATGGATATCACAATGCCCGTCATGGACGGTCTGGAATCCTTGAAGCATTTAAAGGAACTGGACGCAAACGTCAAAGTGGTCATGTGCTCCGCCATGGGTCAGGAAGCAATGGTGGTCGAGGCCCTGAAGCTGGGTGCAAAGGACTTTATTGTAAAGCCGTTCAAGCCGGACCGAATTATGAAAACGGTAAACGGTATTTTGGGGTGATGCCGACGACGGCTGAATAAAGGAGGAACCGTGTTGAATTTTGCTTGGGGCGCTCGGCCGCTGCTCAGCTTTTTTTCAGATATCCTGCCGCTTCTGTTTTCCCTGGCTGCGATTGTTTTTGTGCTGTACCTTTGCTATGCATTCAGCAGATTCATGGCAAACAGGGTCAGCAACGTTTCAAAATCGGGAAATATCAAGGTGCTGGAGCGGGTGGCCCTGACACAGGACAAAGGGCTTGTCATTATTGAGGTCTGCAAACGGTACTATTTGGTGGGTTTTGCAAACGACAATATTGAGATTCTGAAAGAATTGGATGAAGCGGAATTGAACATCCCCGGACCTTTGCAGAAGGATACCTTTCTTAATGTTTTGAATTCGACGCTAAAAAGCAGATGGGATGTGAAAATAGGCGATGCAATATTCAGAAGAGCCGATAAAACTGAAAACTCCGAAGATAAAAAAGAAAAAAAGTAAGGTCAGTAAAAAGGCTCTGATTCTGATTACGATTTCTCTTGTGCTGGTTTTTCTGCTCCCGGTCGGCGCCTCCGCGGCGTCTGTCAATGTCGATGTGAACGGCAAAGGAATGGACACTCTGGAAATTATCGAAATGTTTACGGTTCTTGCCCTTGCGCCTTCCATCCTGATTATGACGACCTGCTTTACCAGAATTATCATTGTTCTGTCTTTTCTTCGCAACGCACTGGGGTTGCAGCAGACGCCCCCGAATCAGGTGCTGATCGGAATCGCACTGTTTTTGTCGCTCTTTATCATGAATCCCGTGCTCAATGAAGTGAATACGCAGGCGTACCAGCCTTATAAGGAACAGAAAATCACGCAGGAGGAGTTCTTGCATAAGGCGGCTGTCCCAATGAAAAAATTTATGCTTAAGCAGACAAAAAAAGAGGATTTGAACCTGTTTATCAATCTTTCCAAAGCAAAGGAGGTCAAGTCGGTCGACGAGCTGTCCATTACGGTAGTCATTCCCGCGTTTATGACCAGTGAATTGAAGCGGGCGTTTACAATTGGATTTCTGCTTTTTATTCCTTTCCTGATTATCGATATGATTGTGGCAAGCACGCTGATGTCGATGGGTATGATCATGCTTCCTCCGGCGATGATCTCGCTGCCGTTTAAGCTGCTGCTTTTTGTGCTTGTGGACGGGTGGGGACTCCTGTTCAAAACGCTGGCGTCCAGCTTCAACATGTAGCTTGGTTTTCAAATAACTGTGGGAGGATGCAGGCATGTCAATATCGCAAGTCACGGAAGTGGTACAGGCGGCAATGATTGCGGCGCTCAAGCTGTCCGCGCCCATTCTGATTGCCAGTGTTTTACTGGGGCTGATCGTGTCCATCTTTCAGGCGGCTACGCAGATTCACGAACAGACCCTTACCTTTGTTCCCAAGCTGGTGGCCATTGCGCTGATTCTGGTGATTCTGGGACCGTGGATGATGGAAACCATGAATGATTTTACCATCTACATATTCAGTTTGATAACAAAATTAAATTAAAGCAGCCTCTTTTCAAGTACGGCAGGAAGGTGTGTCATAAACGAAAAATGGAATTGAATTATGATTTTACTCTTCTGCTTTTCATTTTCATGAGAATGTCCGGCTGCATTCTGTTCAACCCCATTTTAGGAAGAAAAAATCTTCCGGTTGTTCTCAAAGTCGGTCTGACCCTGATGCTTTCGGTTTTTTCCTACCACCTTGTTCCCGCCCAAACGCTGGAAATCCCTTCTTTTCTGGTCCTGTCCGTCAGTCTGCTGAAAGAACTGCTGATCGGTTATATGGTGGGGTATATCATCCAGCTGTTTCTGTCGGTCATGCTCATCAGCGGCGAAAATATGGACATGCAGATCGGTATTTCCATGTCGAAGATTTACGATCCGCAGAGCAACGTGTCCATGCCTCTTTCCGCGTCGTTTATCAATACGATGTTTATTCTGATCTTTTTCGCTGTAAACGGCCATCTGACACTGATTCAGATTTTTGTGAAGCTGTGCGTCATGGTTCCCTACGGTGCCCTCCATTTTGAGCCGGCCATGTACCAGCCGTTAATCAACATGTTTTCGCTGATTCTGGTGTATGCGGTGAAAATGTCTCTGCCCGTTCTTGCGGCGGAGCTGATTACCGAAATCGCCGTGGGCCTGGTGATGCGGGCTGTTCCCCAGATTGACGTTTTCGTCATCAATATCCAGCTGAAAGTAATCCTTGGGTTCATTATCATTATCATTATGGCGCCGCCACTGGCATCTTTTCTTGAAAAACTGATTTTATTGATGTTTGACAATATCAATCAAGTGTTTCAGTCATTGCTGTAGCTTCCGGTTCCGTTCAGATCTGATTTTAGGGGGGATGATATGCCAGACAGCAGCAAGACCGAAAGAGCAACCCCTAAAAAAAAGGAAGACGAACGAAAAAAAGGAAATATTTTTCAAAGCAGCGATGTAATCAGCGCATTGTCTATTCTGTCGCTTTTTCTGGTCTTAAAGATGCTTTTTCCCTTTATGTATCATTCCCTTTCTATTTACCTTTCCCGGTATATTGCCTATGTAAAGACGATTCCGGCGCTTTCGGCCGAATTTGCAATGGATGTGGCCAAAGATGCGCTAATTGCTCTCTTTTTACTGGCCGGGCCGATAATGCTCACTGCCATAGCGGTCGGGGTAATCGCTACCGGAGTGCAGACCAGATTCAAGGTGTCCAAAGAGAACCTGAAAATGAAGTTTTCCAGGATCAGCCCCCTGCAGGGGTTCAAACGGATGTTTTCCATCCGTTCCGTCACCGAACTGGTCAAAGCTATGCTCAAAATTTCCGTTATTTTTTATATTTTGTACTCGTCGTTCATGAACATTGCAAAATATTTTACGAAGCTGATGTTCCAAGATATTTTCGATGCCGTGCAGTTTATCCTGAATTCCATCATGGACATTGTCATACAGCTTTCCTTGGTTTTTATTTTGATCGCCGCATTCGACTATCTGTACCAGTGGTGGGAATATGAGCGGAATATCAAAATGTCCAAGCAGGAAATCAAGGAAGAGTACAAACAGATGGAGGGCGACCCGCAGATTAAAGGACAGATCAAGGAGCGGCAGCGCAAAATCTCCATGCAGAGGATGATGCAGCAGGTGCCGACTGCGGATGTGATCGTCAGGAACCCGACCCATTTTGCCGTAGCGCTTAAATATGATATCGAAAAAAACAGCGCCCCGATTGTGGTTGCCAAAGGGCAGGATTATGTTGCGCTGAAAATTATAGAGATCGCGGAAAAAAACCATATCCCGATGACTGAAAATGTGCCGCTCGCAAGGGCCTTATACAAAACGGTTGCTGTCAACCGGGAAATTCCGGAGGAATATTATGTGATTCTTGCTGAAATTATGGCTTGGGTATATTCATTGAAAAAGGAGATGAGGTGATATTGAAATTCCTCAATAATGTCGTAGCAATTTTTGTCATCCTCATAGTCGGATTTATCATCATTCCATTGCCTCCTTTTTTACTGGATATGATGTTTATCATAAATATTACGATCTCCGTTATGATTTTGCTGATGACCATGTACGTGAAGGACGCGCTCCAGTTTTCCGTCTTTCCGTCGATGCTGCTCATAACCACACTGTTCCGCCTGGCGCTGAACATTTCTTCGACCAGGCTGATTCTTACCGAGTCCGGAAAAGCCGGACAGGTGATTGAAACCTTCGGCAACTTTGTACTGAAGGGAAACGTCATCGTCGGTTTCATCGTCTTTTTGATTATCGTTATTGTCAACTTTCTGGTCATTACCAAAGGCGCGGAACGTGTATCCGAGGTTTCCGCAAGATTCAAGCTGGACGCAATGCCGGGAAAGCAGATGGCGATCGACGCGGACCTGAGCTCCGGATTGATCGATGAATCGACGGCACGCCAGCGCCGGACGGATATCCAGCGCGAGGCGGAATTTTACGGGGCCATGGACGGCGCCACCAAGTTTGTAAAGGGCGATGCGATCGCCTCCATCATCATCACGTTTATCAATTTTATCGCCGGTACCGTAATCGGTATGGTTCAGGGCGGCAGTACCTTTCAGGAGGTGCTGAATGTCTATTCGATTGCGACCGTCGGCGACGGACTTGTATCGCAGCTTCCCGCACTGATGATTTCCACCGCGACCGGCATGATCGTTACGCGCGCGGCGTCCGATTCCAGCCTGAGCATGGACGTTTCGCGGCAGTTTTTTTCCCATCCCGTCGTTATGATCATCAGCGGCTGTACCCTGATCAGCCTTTGCTTTATCCCCGGTATGCCGGTTCCGCAGATTCTGATCGTGGCGGCCGGTATGCTGTTTGCCGGATTCAACCTCCGGAAAAAGAACGCGCTTGCGGCTACTGCGGCCGCACAGGCCGAGACCGCCCGCGCAACAACGCCGCAGCAGGCGGACGACACAGATTACTTCAAAAATATCGACAATATTTACGATCTGCTGAAAATCGACGTCATTGAAATGGAATTCGGCTACAGCCTGATTCCGCTGGTCGACGAAAACAGCGGTAGCAGCTTTATTGAACGGCTGGTTACCTTCCGGAAGCAGTTTGCTGTGGAAATGGGAATCGTTATCCCGGCGGTACGTTTAAGGGACAACGGTACGCTGAATCCAAATCAGTATGTGATCAAGATCAAGGGCGAGGAGGTCAGCCGCGGCGAGATTCTGGTTGACTATTATCTTGCTTTGGACCCGGGGAACCTTACCGGAACCATCGACGGCATAGAAACCATTGAGCCGGCCTACGGCATCCCAAGCAAGTGGATTACCCGGGACAAAAAGGAAATGGCTGAAATTTACGGCTATACCGTAATTGATCCGCTGTCCGTGGTGGTAACGCACCTTTCCGAAACCGTCAAGAAATATGCGCATGAGCTGCTTTCCAGACAGGACTTGAACCAGCTGCTGGAAAACATCAAGAAAACAGGTTCCACCATCGTGGACGACGTCATCCCGAACCAGATTACCTTCGGCGGCCTTCAAAAGGTCCTGTGCAATCTGCTGAAGGAAGGCGTTCCCATCAGAGATATGGAAACTATTCTGGAAACGATTTCGGACAACGCCTCTACTGTCCGCGATCTTGAGGTCCTGACCGAATATGTGCGGCAGGCTTTGAAGCGCACGATCACCCGCAAATGGTCCGACGGCGGCCAGATCAGGGTGATTACGCTCGACAGCGAAGTCGAGAGGCTGATTATCAATTCCATCAGCAAAAACGATCAGGGCACATATCTTTCGCTTGACCCCCAGTCCACGCAGAAAATTATATCCAAGCTGATGGAGTGCATCACAAAGGTTAAGGATGTGATCAATATCCCGATTGTACTGACCTCCCCGCTGGTCAGAATTTATTTCAGTAAAATGTTGGAGCAGTTTTATCCAAACGCGGTGGTTCTTTCGTTTAACGAACTGAATTCCAATGTCCAGATTCAGGCGGTTGCCAATGTTACTTTGGAATAAGTTGATTCCATGATAAATTTTAAGCTTGAAAGGAGGGGGCGGCTGCAGTGAAGAGTACGGAAACGGAGAAGACAGGTATAGTGGAGTTATGGACCAGGTATCGTCAGACAAGAAACACCGAACTGCGGAATATGCTGGTTGTTCAGTACAGCTACATCGTGAAGTGCATAGCGTTGAAAACAGTCGGTCGCTACCAGTATTTCAACTATATGGACGATATCGTCAATGAGGGCCTGATCGCTCTTCTGGATGCTGTGGAGAAATTTGATTTTGAAAAAAAAGTGAAGTTTGAAACCTATGCTTCCATAAAAGTGCGCGGCGCCATGATTGATTACATACGCAAACAGGACTGTTTTCCCAGAAGACTCAAACGCATTGCCAAAAATATCAGTGAGGCGGAGAACATGCTGAACCACCGGCTGGGACGCAATCCTACGGATCAGGAAATCGCGGATTTTCTGCAGATTAGCCTGCCGGACTACGAAAAGATGCAAGCGGAAACCTGCGTGCTCAATATGCTTTCCTTTGAAGAGATGATCTATGAAAAGGGCGTTGAAAATATTCACGTCAGCCAGTCGGGGGACTCCATTCACGGGCCGGAGCAGGTTGTGGCGGAAAAGGAGCTGCAGGCCGTGCTTGCGAAGGATATCGAACGGCTCAATGAAAAAGAACAGGTGGTTATTTCGCTGTATTACAAGGAACAGCTGAAAATCAAGGAAATCTCCAGCGTGATGGGAATCAGTGATTCCAGAGTGTCGCAGATTCATTCCAGCGCGCTGAGAAAGCTGAAAAAATCTTTGGCGGAATACCTGAATCAATAGAATGTAGGAGGAAACAGCCATGGTCAGAGGATTTTACGCGCTTGGTTCCGGGATGCTGACACAGAGCAGAATCCTGACCGGCGTCAGCAACAATTTAGCAAATGTTGAAACGCCGGGGTATAAAAAGAAGGAAGTTAGCGTTTCCACATTCGGCAGCATGGTAATTAACCGCGTCGATTCGCAGAAAACACCCATCGGCACTATGAATCTGATTACGGCGGCGGATAAAACCAACGTCATCCATTCCGAGGGCACTCTCAAGAACACGGAGCGTCCGTTGGATTTTGCCATTCAGGGAGAGGGCTTCTTTGCGGTACAGGGGGCAAACGGAACGGTCTATACGCGCAACGGCAGCTTTAACGTGGATGCTGAAGGCTATCTTGTACTGGACAATGTCGGCCGCGTGATGGGTCAGAACGGTCCTATTCAGATCGGTACCGACCAGTTTACTGCCGATGCGCAGGGAAACCTGACGGTCGGGGGAAATGTTGTCGACAAAATCGCCGTTTATAATTTTGACGATTATAATAACCTCCGGATATCCGGTGACGGAATGTTCGCGGGTACCAATGCGGCGCTGGTACAAAATCCGGAGATCATGTGGAAAACGATCGAGGGTTCCAATGTAAATGCCGCCGAGGAAATGACGGACGCTCTTTCGGCTCAGCGAAACTTGCAGAACTGTTCCCAGGCGATCAAAATGTACGATCAGGTTTTATCGGATGCCGTCACCAATATCGCCAAAATATAATTTACTATCAGAAGGGTGGATAAACGATGATCAGTTCTTTCTATACGTCGGCTACCGGAGCTATTAACCTGCAGTCCGGCTTTGATGTCACGGCAAACAACATCGCAAACGTGTCTACGGTCGGCTACAAGCCTTCCAGCGCTTCCTTTGCGGACTTGATTTATACCAATATCCACGCAGAACCGGGAGCGGACAGTCAGCTGAAGAGCGGCCACGGCACGAAAGTGGAAAAGACCGACACTCTCTTTAACGAGGGCGGCCTCAGGCAGACGGGACGCGCTCTTGATTACGCGCTGGTAAACCCCAACAATTATTTTGCGGTGGAGTCCAACGGGGAAGTTAAATATACGCGTAACGGTAATTTCCATCTTTCGGTGGAAGACGGAACCAGTTATCTGGTTTCTTCGGACGGCGGCTATGTGCTGGATGCCAACGGCAGCCGGATCGCTATGGAAAGTGAAGAGGATACTCCGGCCATTGGGGTTTTTTCCGTGAAAAATGAAGATGGGCTTGTCCGGTCCGGGAATACCTGTTTTCAGCTGAGCGGCCTTTCCGGTGCGGCTGCCGCGGTCACCGACCCGGAAATGAAAAAAAAATATTTGGAGGATTCTGCCGTGAATATCGCGGATCAGATGACCTCCGTCATTGAACTGCAGAGAGCTTTTCAGTTTAATTCCAAAATGGTGCAGCTTTCAGATGAAATCATGCAGACTGTAAATTCTTTACGGTAAAACTGGTTACCTCAAAATCTGGGGAGGAGTCATGAAATGAGTACAGAGTCCGGTTTAGACCAAATCAATGTCAATGCGGAGAATGCGAATCAGGAAAGCCAGGTGAAAGAGGAACAGCCGCCCCAGATCGATATCAGAGTATCTATGGACAATATGGCGGCGTACCTGAAAGTCAAACCGGCGTATTCCGGACAGAAAATTTCCTATGAGGATATCAGCGCCGCTTTGGCTCAGAAGGGAATCACTTATGGCATCTGTGAAGAGCAAATCCGCCTTTTCTGTAGGGAGGAAAAGTTTTATTCCGAGATGCTCTGTGCGAAGGGTACCTATCCCGTTGACGGCACCGACGGCTTTATAGATTATTTCTTCAATACCAGTACGGATTATAAACCAAAGGAAAGGGAAGACGGAACGATCGACTTCCGCGATTTGGAGATTGTTAAGAACGTAGAGAAGGATACGGTTCTCTGTACGATTACGCCTCCGAAGGACGGCACGGACGGCACGGATATTTTCGGCCGGTCGGTTGCCTTTAAGCAGGGGCGCTTTCCGGCCCTGCCAACGGGAAACAACACGGTTGTTTCGGAAGACCGCCTGAGCCTGATTGCCGGTGTGGACGGATGCATCGAGTACAAGAACTCGTCCGTCAATGTCAGCGAGGTTTTTTATGTGCGCGGCGATGTGGACAGCGCTTCCGGCAACATCAATACAATTGGTTCGGTGGTGGTTATGGGCGATGTGAGAGAGGGTTTTTCCGTCAAAGCGGGAAAAGACATTTCCATTCGCGGAATGGCCGAGGGAGCTTTGATAGAGGCGCAGGGGACCATCTCTATTTCCAACGGAATGAACGGAATGGGGAAGGGGACTTTAAAAGCGGGCGGAAATATCGTTGGCAAGTATTTTGAAAATGCAATTTTAATTTCTGAAAACGATATTTATGCGGATATCCTGATGAATTGCAAGGCGACCGCACAGGGGTCCATTATTTTGAAAGGACGCCGAGGGTCTCTAATCGGGGGCAGTTATCAAGCGGGGCAGAAAATGATTGTCAAAAATATCGGAGCGCCGTCCTATACGACGACGCAGGTATCGATCCAGTCCAAACAGCTTAACGATAAGCTTGTAATCGGAAAAGATGAAAACAGTTTGGAACAGCTGGAACAGCAGCGTTCACAAGCTCAGAAGGAATTTGAGGAATTTCAGAGAAAATTTGCGGAATTGACTGCTTCGGGCGGCAGAAACGATTCGGGAAGGGAAAACCTGATGGTGAAGACCGCCTTAATGAAAAAAATTCAGATGGGGGAAGCAATCAAAGCCATCGACGCGAAAATTCAAAAGCTGAAAGAAACCAAAAACGAACTGACGGACTACAAGATCGTTGGGTCAAGTATTATCTATATCGGAACAAAAATGACGATCGGGCCATTTATCATGAATATCAA
>UREO01000016.1 GCA_900546895.1 uncultured Oscillospiraceae bacterium | reverse complement strand
AAATGCAATGGGCTGTACGCCCTTGACAATTTTATCTACATCGATTCCTTTGGAAAGGCAAAGGTCGCGAGCGTCTTCGAGAGTGGCAAGGCCATACTCGGCAAGACACTTCTCTATTTTGGCCATTCTTCTTTCTTTTCCTTCAAACATGACATCGTTAGCCATATAGTTTGTCCTCCTTTATGGTCTTTATTATTCTTCACGCGGGTCAATATACTTTGCCGCGTTGTCAAAGCGGCCGTACTGACCGATATTCTTTTTATAAGCTTCTTCCGGGCTCACGCCGTGACGGATGTCCTCCATCATCTTGCCGAGCTTGACAAACTGATAACCGATTACCTCGTTGTTCTCATCCAGCGCGGTTTTCAAAACATAGCCCTCCGCCATTTCCATATAGCGGACGCCCTTCGCACCGGTGCTGTACATGGTACCGACCTGGGAACGGAGCCCCTTGCCGAGGTCTTCTAGACCTGCGCCGATCGGAAGCCCGCCCTCGGAAAACGCCGTCTGGCTGCGGCCGTAGGCGAGCTGCTTAAAGATTTCTCTCATGGCGACGTTGATCGCGTCGCAGACAAGGTCCGTGTTCAGGCACTCGAGCATGGTTTTCCCCGGCAGGATTTCGGCGGCCATTGCCGCGGAATGGGTCATGCCGGAGCAGCCGATGGTTTCCACCAGAGCCTCCTGCACAATACCCTCTTTGACATTCAGAGTCAGCTTGCAGGCGCCCTGCTGCGGAGCGCACCAGCCAATACCGTGGCTTAAACCGGATATATCCTTGATTTCATATGCCTTGACCCATTTTCCTTCTTCAGGAATCGGTGCGGGGCCGTGTTTTGGTCCCTTTGTTACAGTACACATTTTTTCCACTTCTGGGGAATAATTCATATCGGTACTCCTTTCGGTTTCAGTGTTGGTTTTATTACCATACAACCAAACATACTGTTTTATTATAGTTTATTTTTCGCCTTTTATCAATAGAAACATACTTGATAATTAATAATTTAACAAATAAAAGGCGGAAAATCTGGGGCTTGAAATCCTGCCAAAAATTCCCGCAAAAAATAAAAGTCAGATTCTTGTGTGAGCCGTCGAAAAATGTTACGATAGAGACAAATCTAATATATTGGGGAGATAAAAATGCAAGAACCGAACTCTGCGTACCAAAGCCCTGCGGTCTACGAAGACAGCGCGCCTCTTTCCATCGGCAATTATCTGGTCATGATGCTCGTGGGGGCGATCCCCATAGTGGGCCTCGTCATGATGCTTGTGTGGGCGTTCAGCGGCAGCGCCAACATCAACAGGAAAAACTATGCCCGGGCAGTTCTAATCATGATGTTGGTTGGCCTTGTTCTCAGCATCATTTTCGGAGCAAGCCTGCTTTCGTTCTTTTATTCCATCGGAACGGCAAGTTACTGATCGGTTCAGCGCAGACGGCGGACGGGGTTCCGCCGTCTTTTTTCTTCGAACCCGGAGGGGCCAATGTTCATGAATTCTTCTTTATTTTTATGGAGCCGTATGATATACTGATTTTATATGCAAAATCTATTGATTGATTTTTATGATATTTCAGAGGTGACTTTATGGGTAATATTCTGACCGCCTTTTTCGGCAATTACAGCAAACGCGAGCTGAAGCGCATTCAGCCTGTCTGTGACGCCGTTCTGGCACTGGAGGACAAGTATAAAGGGATGTCCAACGAAGAGCTGATTTCCCAGACCCCCGCGCTGAAGGAGCGCCTGTCCAACGGGGAAACGCTCGACGACATCCTGCCAGACGCTTTCGCGGTCTGCCGCGAGGCTTCGGACCGCGTTCTGGGAATGCGCCACTTCCCGGTGCAGATCATCGGCGGGATCGTGCTTCATCAGGGACGCATCAGCGAAATGAAGACCGGCGAAGGAAAAACGCTGGTCGCCACCCTTCCAGCCTATTTGAACGCCCTTTCCGGAAAGGGCGTTCATGTTGTAACCGTCAACGACTACCTTGCCCGCCGCGACTCCGAATGGATGGGAAAAATCTACCGCTTTCTGGGCCTGAGCGTCGGCCTGATCGTACACGATCTGGAAAACGACGAGCGTAAGAAGGCGTATAACGCCGACATCACCTACGGCACGAACAATGAGTACGGCTTCGACTACCTGCGCGACAACATGGTCATTTACAAGGAAAACAAAGTGCAGCGCGGCCACAACTTCGCCATCGTCGACGAAGTGGACTCCATCCTCATCGACGAGGCCCGCACTCCGCTGATTATTTCCGGCCAGGGCGACAAATCCACGGAGCTTTACAATGTGGCCGACCACTTCGCAAAAACCCTGAAAATGGTGAAGGTCGCGGAGCTGAACGACAAAGAGGATAACGACGAGCTGTACAAGGGCGCTGATTATATTGTGGACGAAAAGGCAAAGACCGCCACGCTGACACAATCCGGCGTGAAGAAAGCTGAAGCCTATTTCAAGCTTGACAATCTGACCGACGCCGACAACATTACGATCCAGCACCACATCAATCAGGCGATCAAGGCGCGCGGCGTCATGCAAAGCGATATCGACTACGTCGTCAAGGACGGCGAGGTCATCATCGTCGACGAGTTCACCGGCCGCCTGATGTACGGCCGCCGCTACAACGAAGGCCTGCATCAGGCGATTGAAGCCAAGGAGGGCGTAAAGGTCGCGCACGAAAGCAAAACGCTCGCTACGATCACCTTCCAGAATTTCTTCCGGCTATACGACAAGCTTTCCGGTATGACCGGTACCGCCATGACGGAAGAGGAAGAATTCCGTGAAATCTATAAGCTGGACGTTGTCGAGGTCCCGACCAACAAGCCGATGATCCGTAAGGACTTCCCGGATGTTGTCTATAAGACGGAGAAAGCGAAATTCAACGCGGTCATTGAGGATATCATTGAGCATCATGAAAACGGGCAGCCGGTTTTGGTCGGCACCATTTCCATTGAAAAGTCGGAAGAGCTCAGCGGGCTGCTGCGCCGCCGCGGCGTCAAGCACGAAGTGCTGAACGCGAAATATCACGACAAGGAAGCGGAAATTGTGGCGCAGGCCGGCCACAAGGGCGCCGTCACCATCGCCACCAATATGGCCGGGCGCGGCACCGACATCGTGCTGGGCGGCAACAGCGAATATATGGCGAAATCGGAAATGCGCCGCCTGCAGTTTTCGGAAGAGCTCATCAGCGAGTCCACCGCCTACTCCGAGACAACGGATGAGAAAATTTTAAATGCCCGCAAGACCTTTGCGGAGCTGGATGAAAAATACAAGGCCCAGATCAAAAAGGAAGCGGAAGAGGTCAAGGCCGCCGGCGGCCTTTACATCATCGGCACGGAGCGCCACGAATCCCGCCGGATCGACAACCAGCTGCGCGGACGTTCCGGCCGTCAGGGCGACCCCGGTATGAGCCGTTTCTACATTTCGCTGGAAGACGATCTCATGCGTCTGTTCGGCGGCGAGCGCATCAATAACCTGATGGAACGCCTGAATGTGGATGAAAACACCCCGATCGAAAATAAAATGCTCAGCAATACCATTGAGGGTGCCCAGCGCAAGATCGAAGGCCGCAACTTTGGTATCCGCAAAAATGTCCTCCAGTTTGACGACGTTATGAGCCGTCAGCGTGAAATCATCTATGGCCAGCGCGATCAGGTGCTGAACGGAGAAAACATCAAAGATCAGATCATCAAGATGATCGAACAGGCCATCGAGTCCCAGGTACACCAGTACATGCCCGAAGCCGCGCTGCACGACGACTGGAATTTTCAGGGTCTGCGCGACCACTACATGGGCTGGCTGCTCACCTCGGAGGATCTGGTTTACACCAAAGAAGAGATCGAACGGCTGGAGCCCGACTTTGTCAAGAACGAGCTGATCGAAAAGGCGAAAGCGCTGTACGAAAAACGCGAGCAGCAGTTCGGTGAGGAAATCACCCGTGAGCTTGAGCGCGTCATCCTTCTGAAAAATGTCGACTCCGAGTGGATGGACCATATCGACGCCATGGAAGAGCTGCAGAAGGGCATCCGGCTGCGCGCTTACGGCCAGCACGACCCGGTGGTCGAGTACCGTCTGGAAGGCTTCGACATGTTCGACGCAATGATCGCAACCATCCGCGAAAACACCGCGCGCATGATGCTCACCGTCCAGCTCCGTTCTGCGGAAGAGCCGAAGCGTGAGCAGGTCGCCACGCCGACCATGAGCAGCGGCGGCGACGGCAGCGACACGAACCGCACCGTGCGCAAAGGCAAGAAGCCGGGCCGCAACGACCCGTGTCCGTGCGGCAGCGGCAAAAAATACAAAAAATGCTGCGGTAAAGACGAATAGCTTTGTTTGAAACGAGCGGTAGGGCTTTGATGATAGGCCCTACCGTTTTTTTATCTCTCCATTTTGAATCCCATGGATTTCCACGATATCCTCTGGAGCCTTCAAATAAAATTCTTCCGTTTCGCATTGCGCTCTCTGTAAAATTTCAATTGCCCTGCTGACTTCACGGAATAAAACGCCATACATTTTTCGATAATCAGACATCATTATTCTTCCTTTCTGCATTCCCTATATAGAACTTATAAGTACTTTATAAAGCAGAATAACACCTGCTTATGGTATTGTCAATAGTATAAAAAAGTACTATGGGAAGGTGTGGTGCAATTGTATTTTCCAAGGCTGAAGGATTTACGCAACGACAGGGATCTGCTGCAAAAGGATATCGCGGCGGTCCTGAAGATCAGTCAGACGGTCTATTCCCGGTACGAAAGAGGGTATCAGACCATCCCCGTGGAGCATCTTCTCAGTCTGGCTGATTTTTACCATACTTCCACAGACTATCTCTTGGGCCGGACAAATAATCCAAACCCCGCGCCAAAATAAAAGCAGCATGGAGTCCGACTGAACTCCATGCTGTTTTCTATTTGGATGTTTTCACGCCTCCACGCCCGGAAGTCAGGGTTTTAATCAGGTCGAATATGTAATTGCTTCCCCGGCTGACGAGGATTCCCGTCAGGATGCTGCCGACAAGCGGAACCGAGGTTTTTAGCCCCACCATAGCCAGCATGTCGACCCCGTAGGCGATGGTAACGAATACGCCCAGCAGGATGGAAAATACCATTTCCCACTTCAGGACTCCTTTGACAAAGAACTGGTTGATATAGGTAATGACCCCTTCCACAATGACCGCCAGAAAAAACAAGCCGAAATACTCCATATGACCGCCCTCCTCATCTGACCGCCGCGGCGTATTTCGCCGCAGCCCGGTTTCCCTTTGCCTGTTTCAATTCTATGCAGGAAATCCTCCGTTCAATACAGAGTCCGAAAGTTTTACTTCCTCCGGCGCGGACCATGCGGCTGGAAATGCTGTACGAGAGGGGCGTGGGTTTGGGTAATAAGCAAGTCCGACAAAAAGGGTCTGCCGCCTGGCAGACCCTTTTTACCTTTCCTATTCGCCGAACATATCCTTGATCTTATCGATAAAATTCTTGCGCTTCTGATAGTTCTTTTCCTCGGCGACATTATCAAAATCCTGCAGGATTTCCTTCTGCCGCTGGGTCAGGTTTTTCGGTACCTCAATCGTCATGCGCACGAACTGGTCACCGCGCCCGCGCCCGCCGATCCGGGGGATGCCCTTTCCTTTCAGCTTAAACACGTCGCCGGGCTGTGTGCCCTCGCGCACATGGTAGCTGACGCGTCCGTCGATAGTCGGCACGACAATCTCCGCGCCGAGCGCCGCCTGGGTATAGGTAATTGGCACTTCGCACCAAATGTCGTTGCCGCGGCGCTCAAAAATGGGATGGGGCCGCACATTGACATACACGTGCAAATCGCCGCCCGGGCCGCCGTTGGTTCCGGCGTTTCCCTGTCCGCTTACGCTCAGGATCTGCTCGTTGTCGATCCCGGCGGGGATGTTGACCTCAATCGTTTTCTGGCGCCGTACGCGCCCGGTCCCGCCGCAGGTTCCGCAGGGATCGTCAATCACCTTTCCGGTTCCGCCGCAGCGGTCGCAGCTCCTGCTGGTCTGTACCACGCCGAACGGCGTACGCTGGCTGATGCGCACCTGCCCCGTTCCGCCGCAATTCGGGCAGGTTTTCGCGGAGGTTCCCTTTTTCGCACCGCTGCCGCCGCACTCGCCGCAGGTTTCTATCTTCTGGTAAGCTATATTTTTGCGGCAGCCCTTTGCCGCTTCCTCAAAGCTTATGTTTACCGTCGCTTCGGTGTCGCTGCCGCGCCGCGCCGCGTTCGGATTAGCGGAACGGCCCCCAAACCCGCCGCTGAAACCGCCGCCGAAAAAGCTGTTGAATATGTCGCCCAGATCGATGTCGCCGGTAAAGGGGCTTCCGCCGCCCGTACCGCCGCCGAAGTTGGGATCGACGCCCGCGTGGCCGAACTGGTCGTAGCGCGCTTTTTTATCCTTATCGGAAAGCACCTCGTATGCTTCGTTTACCTCTTTGAATTTTGCCTCGGCTGTCTTGTCCCCAGGGTTTAAATCCGGGTGATACTGCTTCGCAAGCTTGCGGTAAGCCTTTTTAATCTCTTCGTCCGTGGCATTTTTCGGCACGCCCATAACTTCATAATAATCCCTTTTATCAGCCAAACCAAATCACTCCTAAAATAATGAAAAATGAATAAATGAAGGAGGAAGAGTTCCTTGGCGTTCCTTCAAAATGCATTTTAACCGTTATTGCTGAAATTGCCGCTCAACCCATGATTGCCAGCTCTCCAAACGAAGAGCTGGCCACCACAGTCATTCATCTTTCATGAATCGTATTCATTGTAAAAAGCAAGCCGGAGATTACTTTTTGTCATCGTCGTTTACATCCTTGTACTCTGCGTCGTAGACGTTGCCGCCGTTCGCGTCCTGCGTCGGCGGGACGGGCTGGCCGTCGGCCGGCTGCTGCGGTGCCGCACTCTTATAGAGCTTTTCGCTGACCGCGTACATCGCCTTCTGCAATTCTTCCGACTTAGCCTTCATATCATCGGCATTGCTTGCGGAGATAGCCTCTTTCAGGGAAGCGACCTTCGCGTTCAGGTCGGACTTGTCGGACTCGTCGATCTTGTCGCCGTTGTCCTTTAGCAGCTTCTCGACCGCGTAGCACATATTCTCTGCTTCGTTCTTCTGGTCGATTTCCTCACGGCGCTTCTTATCCTCCGCCGCGAATTTTTCGGCTTCCTGAACCGCCTTGCTGATGTCGTCCTTGCTCATGTTGGAGCTGGAGGAAATCGTAATCTTCTGCTCCTTGCCGGTACCCATATCCTTGGCGGATACGTTGACGATGCCGTTGGCGTCGATATCAAAGGTAACCTCGATCTGGGGGATTCCGCGCGGCGCCGGGGCAATGCCGTCCAGCTTAAACAGGCCGAGCTGCTTGTTGTCGCGGGCGAATTCGCGCTCGCCCTGCAAAACGTTGACCTCGACCTGGGTCTGGCCGTCCGCCGCGGTGGAAAAGATCTGGCTCTTCTTGGTCGGGATGGTGGTATTGCGCTCGATGATTTTGGTCATGACGCCTCCCATGGTCTCCACACCAAGGGACAGCGGAGTAACGTCCAGAAGCAGCAGGCCTTCGACCTCGCCGCCCAGTACGCCGGCCTGAATCGCCGCGCCGATGGCGACGCACTCGTCCGGGTTAATGCCCTTGAACGGGTCTTTTCCCGTAAAGCCCTTAACAGCGTCCTGCACGGCGGGGATTCTGGAGGAACCGCCGACCAGCAGAACCTTGTTGATCTGCTCGATCTTCAGACCGGAATCGGAAAGCGCCTGGCGGACCGGACCCATGGTCTTTTCCACAAGGTCCGCGGTCAGCTCGTTGAACTTCGCCCTGCTTAGGGTCAGGTCAAGGTGCTTCGGGC
This sequence comes from uncultured Oscillospiraceae bacterium, assembly GCA_900546895.1. Taxonomy (GTDB): domain Bacteria; phylum Bacillota; class Clostridia; order Oscillospirales; family Acutalibacteraceae; genus Caproiciproducens. The sequence goes on along the minus strand of UREO01000016.1, from coordinate 10,109 downwards.
CGGAGGCGTCCGCTGTGATGAACGGCAGGTTGATGGAGCTGGAGGTCATGCCGGAAAGCTCGATCTTCGCTTTTTCGGCGGCTTCCTTCAGCCTCTGCATCGCCATTTTGTCGCCGGAAAGGTCAATGCCTGTTTCCGCCTTAAAGGAGGAAGTCATCCAGTCCATGACGCGCTTGTCGAAGTCGTCGCCGCCAAGGCGGTTGTTGCCCGCGGTGGCCAGAACTTCCTGCACGCCGTCGCCCATTTCAATAATAGAAACATCGAATGTACCGCCGCCAAGGTCGTAAACCATGATCTTCTGGTCCTCGCCCTTGTCGATGCCGTAGGAAAGCGCGGCAGCCGTCGGCTCGTTGATAATACGCTTTACGTCCAGTCCGGCGATCTTACCGGCATCCTTTGTCGCCTGGCGCTGTGCGTCGGTGAAATACGCCGGAACGGTAATGACCGCGGAAGTGACCTTTTCGCCCAGATAGGCTTCCGCGTCGCCCTTCAGCTTCTGAAGAATCATTGCGGAAATCTCCTGAGGAGTATAGCTTTTCCCGTCAATATTGACCTTATAGTTGGAACCCATTTCTCTTTTTATGGAAGAGACGGTGCGGTCCGGATTGGTAATCGCCTGACGTTTCGCAACCTGACCGACCATACGCTCGCCCGTTTTGGAAAAAGCGACAACGGAAGGGGTGGTTCTGGCTCCTTCTGCGTTCGCAATGACGACCGGCTCGCCGCCCTCGATCACCGCAACACAAGAATTGGTAGTACCTAAGTCTATCCCTATTGTCTTTGACATACTGTTTACCTCCAAAAAATAAGTTTTTGAATTGAATAATCAATCGTTAGGATTTTTAAAAATCACCTGAAATCGGTCCAATCAGTTCGCGACCTGCACCATCGCGTGGCGCACGATCTTATCCCCGATTTTGTAGCCCTTCTGGAACACCTGTACAATGGTATTTTCCCCGGCGTTTTCGTCCTCCACATGGGAAACCGCGTTGTGAAGATCCGGGTTAAAAACTTCCCCGGCTTCTCCCATCTCGGTTACGCCAAGCTTTGAGAGCGCCCCTTTCAGCTGCGTGCCGACCATTTCGACCCCTTTGCGAAGATCCTCCACGGTACAGTCCTGCTGCGCCAGCGCCCGTTCAAGGTTATCCGCCACGGGTAAAAATTCCGTGACCGCAGCAGCGGTAGCGTCGGCGTATACCGCCGTTTTTTCGCGTTCCGTGCGTTTGCGGTAGTTGTCGTATTCCGCGGCTGTACGGAGCAAAAGCTCTTTTTGCTTTTTCAGCTCCTCCTGCACCTGTTCCAGCTGAGCCTGTGCGTCGTCCTTCGGTTTTTCCTGTCCGACCGGATTTTCCGCCGCCGCAGTCTCCCCGGCGCAGGCCTTCTCAGCCTTAGAGGTTTCCTCCGGCTTGCCCTCAGAGGTTCTTTCGGGCGTTCCGGAAGTTTTCGTCTGCTTTTTATCCACTTGTTCTTTTTTGTTTTTTTCCAAAACAGTGACCCCTTTCTATTCCATATCCAATAGCTCTGTCAGCATTCTTCCGACGGAGCCGGAGAGATATTCCATATTGGAAATGATCTTCCCGTAGTTCATACGCGTAGGGCCGATAATGGCGATCGCGCCCGCGTCCCTGCCGCCGACCGAGTACCGGGAGACCACCACGCTGGATTCGCTCAGCTCGGGCCGCTTGCTTTCCTGACCGATCAGCACCTTCATGCTGTGGGTCTGCTGCATCAGAAGGCGGGAAAGCTCCTGCGGCCGGGAGAGGAAATCCATAATGCGGCGAATGCCCGCCTGCCCCAGCTCGCTGCAAAACAAAAGATTCATTTCGCCGTCCAGGCAGACCTCCGTCTGCATGGTGTCCTGCGCCACGTCCAGCACCGCCATCAGCGCGTCGCTCATCAGCATCGTCATGTTTCCCAGCGATGCCGCAAGGGACTGAATGTACGCCGGCGTAATGGTGGAAACCGGCAGCCCGACCAGCTTTTCGTTCAGAACCCTGAAAAATACGCGCAGGATTTCGGGGGTAATATCGAAATCGCAGTGGAAAACGCGGCTTTTCATGGTGCCCGCGGAGGTCATCATAATGGCCATCGCGGTCCTTCGGCTGGTCTGCACAAACTGGATGGCACGGATATCAGCCGAGCTTCCGCTCGGTGTGGTGGAAACGGCCGCGAACCGGGTCATTCCCGCCAGCGCCCGCGCAACGCCGTCCAACAGCTTTTCGGGGTCGTACGCGCTCGGCAGCAGCAGGCTGTCGATATAGCGCTGTTCTTCCCTGGAAACCGGATGCTTTTTCATCAGCGTGTCGATATAAACGCGGTAGCCTTTGTGGGAAGGAATTCTTCCCGCAGAGGTGTGCGGCTGCTCCAGCAGCCCCATTTCCGCAAGGTCGCTCATTTCATTGCGCACCGTCGCGGAGGACACGGTGAAATCAAGGGTGTCGCAAAGCGCCTTGGAACCCACCGGTTCGCCGGTCGCAACGTACAAATCAACGACAGCCGCCAGAATTTTCTGTTTCCGTTCGCTTAACTCCAACCCTTTCACCTCGCCTGTTTTTTATTTTAGCACTCTAATAGTTCGAGTGCTAAATCTAATTAATAATTTACCATTACTTTACCCCATTGTCAATATAGTATTTGTAAACTCTTTGTGAAATCGTAAAAATTATGTTCTTCCGATGGAAAGGAACGCCGCCGCTTTCCATTTCTATGGAGTTATGCTAGAATATTTCCATACCAAACGAACATCATTTTGCATTGGAAATTGTTTTTCAAGCGGCGCAGTTTCATCGCCGCGTAAAAAAAGAGCCGCGGAGCATCCCGAGGCTCTTTCCGTTATCCGTTTTCCGCGCTGTACAAAATTTCCGCCGTCAGCAGGTTGGAAACCAGAAATCCCCGCGGCGTAAAACGGAACCCGCCGTCTGTGCAGACGGTCAGCCCGCCCTTTTCATAAAGCTTTGCCGCTTTCAGCATCCGCGCGGGAATCCCCGTGCCGAACCGTTCACGGCAACCTTCGTCCGTAAGCCCTTCCGTCAGGCGCAGGGCAAGCATGGCGTATTCCTCAAACCCGCCGCCCTCCCCGTCCGGAACGGGTTCTGCGCCGTCAAGAAACCCCGAAAGGCTTCTTGGATAATAGAACCGTTTCCCTCCCATGAACGAATGCGCCGCCGGGCCGATTCCCAGATATTCCTCACAGCGCCAGTATTTCAGGTTGTGTCGGCTTTCAAAGCCCGGCTTCGCGAAATTAGAGATTTCGTACTGGTGAAACCCGCGCTTCTCCAGCTCTTCGCAGGCAAACAGATAAAGGTCTCCCGCTTCGTCGTCGTCCGGAACGCACAGCGTTTCTTTCCTTTTTCCGTAAACCGTGTCCGGCTCGATTTTCAACAGATAAGCGGAAAGGTGTTGAATCCCCGCGTCCGCGCAGAAATCAATGGAGTACAGAAGGCTTTCCTTTGTCTGTTTCTGGATAGCAAGCATCAGGTCGAGGGAGAGATTGTCAAAACCCGCGTTCTGTGCGTAAGCTATCGTTTTTTTCGCCTGTGCGGCGGTATGCCGCCGGCCCAGAAGCGAAAGCTCGCCCCCGTTTGCGGACTGCAGGCCGATCGACAGACGGGTTGTCCCCGCCGCGCGGATTTCCTGCAAAAAGCTGCGCAGATCCTCCGCGGGATTGACCTCCACGGTAATTTCCGCGCCATCCAGCCCAAAGCATTCCTTCGCGCGCGCAAGCATCGCGGACAGCCGCTTTGCGCCGATTAGGTTCGGGGTGCCGCCACCGAAGTACAGCGTGTCGGCCCGCCGCCCGTACTTCTGTGCATACTCCCCGAGCGCTAAGAGCACCCGCTGTGCGTACCGGTCCATCTTTTCTCCGCCGGCGGGCAGGGAATAAAAGTCGCAGTACGGGCATTTGCCGTCGCAGAACGGCACATGGAGATAAAGGCCGAAAGGCTTTCCGTTATTCATCCAGCTTCAGCACGCTCATAAACGCCTCCTGCGGCACCTCCACCGTACCCAACTGGCGCATGCGCTTCTTGCCTTCCTTCTGTTTTTCCAGCAGCTTCTTTTTGCGCGTGATGTCACCGCCGTAGCACTTGGCCAGAACATCCTTGCGCACAGCCTTGACCGTTTCGCGTGCAATAATCCTGCCGCCCACACAGGCCTGGATCGGCACCTCAAAAAGCTGGCGCGGGATTTTTTCCGACAGCTTCTCCGCCATCTTGCGCGCGCGCGGGTACGCCTTGTCGGCGTGGATAATAAAGGAAAGCGCGTCCACCACGTCGCCGTTGAGCATGATGTCCAGCTTGACCAGACTGCTCTTTTTGTATCCGCTCAGCTCATAGTCAAACGAGGCGTAGCCGCGGGTACGGGATTTCAGCGCATCGAAAAAGTCGTAGATGATCTCGTTCAGCGGCAGCTCATAATGGATATCCACACGGTCGGTATCGATGTATTTCATATCCTTAAAGACGCCCCGCCTGTCCTGGCAAAGCTCCATAATATTGCCGACATATTCGCTCGGCGTATAGATATGGGCGTTGGTAATCGGCTCCTCCGCCTGCGCAATCAGCGACGGATCGGGGTAATTGGTCGGGTTGTCAATCGAAATCACTTCCCCGTTGGTTTTCGTAATCCGGTAAACCACGCTGGGGGCGGTGGTAATAATGTCGAGGTTATATTCGCGCTCCAGCCGTTCCTGAACGATTTCCATATGCAAAAGGCCCAGAAAGCCGCAGCGGAAACCGAAGCCGAGCGCAACGGACGTCTCCGGCTCAAACGACAGCGCCGCGTCGTTCAGCTGAAGCTTGTCAAGCGCGTCGCGCAGATCGGGATAGCGCGCGCCGTCCGCGGGGTAAATCCCGCAGAAAACCATCGGCTGCACCGAGCGGTAACCCGGCAGCGGTGTTTTGGCGGGGTTGTCCGCCAGCGTAACGGTGTCGCCCACGCGGGCGTCTTTCACCGCCTTGATAGAAGCGGAGATATAGCCGACCTCACCGGCGCTGAGCCCCGCGCTCGGCTCCAGACAGGTCGCGCGGCCGTAGCCGCACTCCACCACGGTAAATTCCGCGCCCGTCGCTATCAGCCGGATGGTATCGCCCGGATGCAGCTGCCCGTCCCTCAGCCGCACATGGATGATCACTCCCTTGTACGCATCGTAGTAGGAATCGAAAATCAGCGCCTTGAGCGGCGCGTTTTCGTCGCCCTGCGGGGGCGGAACGTGTTTGACGATCTGCTCCATCACCTGATCGATGTTCGTTCCCAGCTTTGCTGAAATGCACGGCGCCTCGTCCGCGGGAATCCCGATGACGTCCTCAATTTCCGCGCGCACCTTCTCCGGCTGCGCGCTGGGAAGGTCGATCTTATTGATGACCGGTACGATTTCCAGCCCGGCATCCACCGCCAGATAGGTGTTCGCCAGCGTCTGCGCCTCAATTCCCTGGGAAGCGTCCACCACCAGCACCGCGCCTTCACAGGCGGCGAGCGAACGGGAAACCTCATAGTTAAAGTCCACATGGCCCGGGGTATCGATCAAATTGAAAACATAGTCCTGTCCGTCCTGCGCGCTGTAAACGAGCGTAACGGCGTGCGCCTTGATGGTGATGCCCCGTTCGCGCTCCAAGTCCATGTTATCAAGCAGCTGATTTTCCATATCGCGCAGCGCGACGGATTTCGTCTGCTCCAAAATGCGGTCGGCCAGCGTGCTTTTCCCGTGGTCAATGTGCGCGATAATGCTGAAATTCCGTATTCTCTCGCGTGGTATCGACAAATTTATCACCTAATTCTCAAAGATAATATGGCTTTTGCAGCAGTTCCGGCCGTCCCTACAACGCCTCTGTGTTCCCCGCCAAAAACGGGAGCAAAACAGAGCTGCTCCGCAGTCAGACTGAAAATGCCGTAAAGATCATGAATAATATCTTATACCACAGGCAAAACGCGCCGTTGTGGTATATTTATAAATTGGCAAAGCCGGTATAATAGCCGTTTGCGGCTATTATACCACAGATCACGAAGCCTGAACAGTATACCGTGCGGCAGGAAAAAATTTTTATAAAACGCGCATAAAAACAGCGGCGTACCGAGAAATTTCTTCTCCGGCGCGCCGCCATGATCAATATTTCAGATTTCTGTAATACTTGTCGTTCAGCAAGCGTTTCTTGTGCGGGCGATTCGGACGGCGGTAGCGTTTGCGGCCTCCGCCTCTCGGCGGCCGGCGGTTGCTGAACACGACGATCAGCACCACGGCAATACCCAGCGCGATACACACCCACGATAGAATTCCGATCCAGTTCATTTTTTTGTTGGCCGCGGTATCCACGATTACGGAGCTGAGGGGGTTGTTTTCTTCTATGCTGTCCACACTGGGAAGGACAATCCCGCCGGATTCTTCACCGCTGCTGAAAGTCCCGCCGGAAACATCACCAAAATCGTCACCGGAGACATCACCGGAAGCTTCGGAGAAAATTCCCGAGGATACCGGCTTCCTGCTCGTGACCGGCCTTTTGGAGCTAACGGCCGGCTTGCTGGAAACGGTACTCGCGGACTGTAAGGGCGCCTGAGAGGACTGCTGGTTCAGGATCTGTTCCACCTGTTCCGGCGTTATCTCAGTTGCCAGGGCGGTAACGGAGTACAATGAAAACATAAAGATCAATAGGAATACTGAAAACCATATTTTCCTATGTTGATTCATGATACGTTTCCTCCACAGCATTTTCTCTCAATGATAATACGAAATTATTATACCATACTTTCGCCACATTGCAAGTTTCCTGCCATGTTTTGCCGGTAACCTGGTAAATAAGGGTTTTGTCGTCGCCAAAGCCGATTCTGCGGGAATTGGCGTCGACCTCCGCCATGCCGAAAAGCAGTGCAAGGACGCAAAGCGTGCTGAAAAACGACGCAAAGAAAATTCTTTTTCTTTTTCTTTTACTTTCCATTTTTTTAACATCTTTTCCTTTCCGCTTATGTCAGGCCGTTCAGAACGTTGACCAGCGCTTTCCCGAACAGCTCCCCGGAGTACACCGCCTCGTCAAGGGTGTTGACCTCAGTGCCGAACTCAATCAGCAGCGACCCTTTCGTCAGGTTTTCATTGTACTTTCTCGCACAGAAATTCAACGGCCGCGCCAAACCGGGGTATAAATCCGCCAGCGACTTCTGCAGCCGCACGGCTAGCCTGAAATTGTATTCCCAGTTGGGGAAGCCGAGCGTGCCGTCGTCGTCGCAGCCAGAGATGATCATTACCTGTGCGGCCTTCCTGCCGTTGACCGTGACGGTCGGCTTGATCCTGGTTCCGTCGGAGGTGCCCATCGCGTCGCGGTGGATGTCGAGCGTGACCTGAATGCCCGGATATTTCTTCAGGTTGTTCTGCATCGTCACCTTGGAGCGGTCATACGAGCCGTTGTAGCTCGGATAATCGTGCAGGGTGGTGTCGTGCACCACGTTGATTCCGGCGGCCTTCAGTTGGGCGGCGATCTGGTCGCCCACGGCGACCACGCTTTTCGCTTTGTCCTGGCTGCGCGTATCTCCCAGAAATGCCTCCGTTGTGTGGGTGTGGTAAATCAAAACCTGCGGCGTCGAATTCTTGACGATTTTTACCGCAGGCTGCTTCTGAAGCTCCGAAGCGATGTCGACCGTATGGTTTTTATTTGTATTCTTTACCCATATATTATTGTATTGGGAACCGGAATTGGCAATGCTCATTTCCTTCACGCCCTTGGGCAGCGTAACGGGCGGCGACGACACGCTTGATCCCGTGCTCAACGCAGCCTGTGAGCTTGCCGCCGTACCGGAGCTGCTCTGTGAAGAAGCCGGAGCGGAGCTTACGCCCGAAGAAGCCGGCGCCACGCTGCTCCCGTGCTCATTATCCTCTTCATCCTCTTCCAGATAATCCTCTTTCATTGCCTCGGCAGCACCCGCGGGCATGATAAAGCCCGCCGCGGCGAACGCCGCGTCCTTTGCCTGTAACACGGGCAAACGTCCCAGAACGCACGCGACCGCCGCAAACACCAATGCAACCGAGCAGATTCCCATTCCCTTTTGCGTCCAGTTTTTCATATCCTGCCCCCATTGAATGATATTCATTCTTATGCGGGCGGGACAAATTTCATGATGCTTCAGGTCAATTCTTCAAAATCCTCAACACTGAGAGAGGGGTTCAGCGCCACGTTGATTCCCATGCTCAGCAGCCTCGCGCCTCTGGAAATAATCAGGTCGATTTCACGCGGGGTTACCATCATCTGGGCGCCGCGCGGCGCGATTTTCTCCTCGGACCCGTCTGTTTCGCCGTCCAGCAGGTCCGCCGCCAGAGTGGCCGCGTCCACCACGGTCGGAATTCCCATGCTGACCACCGGAACGCCGAGCGTGCTTTCGTCGATGCGCGGCCTTGCGTTTCCCACGCCGGCCCCGGGAGAAATCCCCGCGGAGCAAAGCTGCACCGTGCAGCCCAGCCGGGCGGGGCTGCGCGCCGCAAGCGCGTCGACCGCAACTACGGCGTCCGGGTTCAGCTCCTTGACCAGCGCCTGCAGAAGCTCCACGGCTTCAATCCCCGTGCAGCCCAGCACCCCGGGGCTTACCACGGAAACGGGACGCAGCTTGTCCAGGCCCGTCACCTTTGCCAGCTCACCCTTGATATGCCTTGTCGCCAAAATCTTTTCGGCGACGAGCGGCCCCAGCGCGTCCGGCGTAATGGCGCGGTTCCCCAGTCCCGCCACCAGTACGCTTCCTTTCTCTGGCAGCAGCGCGGTCAGCTCCTGCGCGGTCAGGGTCAAAAGGCTGTTGTCGCTGTCGATATGGTCGGAAATCGCCTGCACCTCCAGCGTAACATAGGTGTTGCCCTCTTCGTCTATCCGCGTGACCGTGCAGTCCTTTTCTTTCCGTGTAACGTGCCTGCTGGGTTCTGTGTTTTCCAGCGCCAGGTCGGTACGGAATACCATAAAAAATCAGTCCTTTCCTATTTTTTTAAAACACTTGCATTTTTTATCCATCGATGGTATTATTATTGATATGTGACAATGCCAAAGGAGGTGGAATCATGCCTAACATTAAATCAGCCAAAAAACGCGTAAAGGTTATTGCTACAAAAACATTCATTAACAAGTCCTTTCATTCCGGACTGAAAACTGATATAAAGAAAGCAAACCTTGCCGTAGAATCCAATGATGCCAACAAAGCGGATGCCGTTAAGGTTGCGATTAAGAAGATTGATCAGGCTGCGGCAAAAGGAATCCTGCACAAGAACACAGCCGCAAGGAAAAAATCAGCTCTTGTACGCAAGCTGAACACAGCAAATGCATAACCCTGAATACGCGGTTTAAAAGCAAAAGCAGAGCCTTGCGCCCTGCTTTTTTATTATACTCCGGCGCGCAGGGAGCGAATTTCCATAAACTTGCCGCTTTGATTGACTTTTCAAAAAGAATTGGTTATTATATATTATATAAACAGGATCTAATCATGATAAACGGAGGTGCTCGTTTTGAAAAAATGTAATACATTATCCATATTGATTACAGTTATTTCCGCTATGACGGCCGTCGCGGCGGCTGTTGTTGCCGTCGTCCTCTTCTTTGAGAAAAAGAAAAAGGATGAAGAGGAGCTTGAGCACTACCTGGATTGTTCCATACAGTAAGGGACTTCCTTCGGTGCCGTAACAGCATACGGGCAGGTTTTGATACCTGCCCGTTTTTTTTCATGCTTTTCGCCTTACCATATATTTTTTGAAATACGTACGGTAATACAGCTTCCAGATTTCCCACAGAAGCATGCCGATGATCTGGCCGTTAATAATCCTGAAAATCCTGTACAGGATTTTCAAAACGAGAAAGGTTTTGCTAGCTCTTATCTCCCGACTTTGAAAACAGAGCGGCAACGTACCCGAAGAACACGGCCGCCGCGATACCTGCGGCGCTCGCCGCGACGCCGCCCGTAAACGCGCCCAGCAAACCCTGTTCCCTGACCGCTTCAAGCGTCCCTTTCGCCATTAGATACCCAAAACCGGTCAGCGGCACCGTAGCGCCGGCCCCCGCAAAGTCCACAAGCGGCCCGTACAGCCCCAGCCCCGTCAGTGCCACACCTGTCTCTTATACACATCTGACGCTGCCGACGAATTAGACGGTGCAGATCTC
>UREO01000015.1 GCA_900546895.1 uncultured Oscillospiraceae bacterium | reverse complement strand
GAGATCTGCGCATGTCTCGTGGGCTCGGAGATGTGTATAAGAGACAGCTTGTCTATTGCGGAAATGTTCTACATGGAGTATCCATCTTGCTAATTTGACAGACAAAAATCGTCGGCTTTACCGAGTCGCTAATAAAACGAAATATTGTTTGAAGATGAGATTGACAAATTCCAGGATGTCTCCATTGGGTGAACTGGTGCGTATTACCGGGTGCCGCTACAGTACGCTCAAGTTTTATACGGAAGAAAACATGCTGCCGTTTGAACAGGCTGAGCAAAACCTAACCAGAAGGTATCGGCGGGAAGAGACCGTAAAAAGAATCCAATGGATTAAAAAATTAAAAGAGGATGGATTCAGTATTCCGCAAATCAAGAATGTTTTGCAGACAGCCCCGAAAAAAGAAAGAGCCCCGGATTGACCGGCAGAATTTTCGGAGCATACAAAAAGCCGCCGTCGGGAGCAGGTCCCGACGGCGGTTTTCCATGTAGTTCAGAAATATTTCAGAGCGTGGTAAGCAAAAATTCCAGACTGCCCTTTAGCGTATAACCGCCCATTCCCGCGGGGATAAAGAGGCTGTCTCCCTTTTGAAGCGGAACCGGCGCTTCTTTCCCGCGGCAAAGCGTTCCTTCGCCGGAAACGCACAGCAGCGACTGAAAACTGGAAGCGTCGGCCGTCATTGCCGTTTCACCGGAAACCACAATCCGGGATACGGTAAAATACGGGCAGGATGCGAGCAGCGTTCTGACACAGTCCCCTTCCTTCACCGGTTCGCCCTGCGGCTTTGCCGAGCGGATGGGCCGTTTCAGCTGCGTGACCTCCAGCGCTTTGTCCACGTGCAGCGCGCGCAGTTTTCCGTCCGCGCCGACTCTTCCATAATCGTAAATGCGGTAGGTCGTGTTGGAATTCTGCTGGATTTCGGCAAGGACGATCCCCGCGCCGATCGCGTGAAGCGTTCCCGCGTCGATAAAGAACACATCGCCCGGATGGACTTCCACTTTGTTTAGCACTTCCGTCAAGGTCTGATTGCGAATTCGCTCGGCGAATTCTTCTTTGCTGATTTCCTTCTGAAAACCGTAGTAAAGATAGGCTCCCGGCTCGTTCTCCAGAATATACCACATTTCCGTTTTGCCGTATTCGCCCTCGTGTTTCAGAGCATATTCGTTGTCGGGATGGACCTGTATGGACAGACGGTCCTGTGCGTCGATCAGCTTAACCAGCACCGGGAACTGCTCAAAGCGGTCGCAGTTTGTCCCCAGAATCCCCCGTCCCTCCTGTGCAATCAGGTCTTTCAGCGTCATTCCGTCGAAGATTCCCCCGGAAATCACGGACAGCCCGTCCGGATGGCAGGAGAGCATCCAGCTTTCCGCCAGCTTCTGCGCGGCGCTCTGCTGGCGGTACTCCGTCCTGAGCTTTGTTCCACCCCAAAGATAATCCTTGCAGGGAGCAATGAGTTTCAACGGTCCCAAATCAAAGACCCCTTTCCGTTATTGTCCCGGCCTTTTACGCATTACTGAGAAATTCCGCCGACAAATTTTCCCATCCGCGCAAACGCTTCCTTTACGTTTCGGAACTGCGTTCCCAGATTGATGCGGATATACCCTTCGCCGTTGCCAACGAAATTGTTCCCGCTTTCCACCAGCACGCCCGTTTCCTTTGCAAGGCAGTGCGTAAAGGTATCGCTGTCCATTCCCGTTTTCTGAATATTTACCCACAGCAGATAAGAGGATTCCATCTCCATGCAGGACAGCCGGGGAATCCGGGTCCCGATGGACTCGCGGGCATAACGGTAATTTTCCCCAAGGTAGCCCGTCAGCGCGCGGGTATATTCCTCGCCTTCGTTGTAACAGGCAATGAGTGCGATGATACCGAACACCGTCGGAGAAGTGATGGAATTTTTCGTCAGCCGGCCGCGGAAGGTTTTGCGCAGCTCGTCATTCTCAATGATGGCGTAAGAGGTTTTCAGGCCACCTAAATTATACTGCTTATTCGGTGAAGATAAAAGGATAACATTTTGAAAAAGTTCCCCGGTTTCAACGGTGGAGGTATAAACCCCGTCAAAAATTAGACCGCTGTGAACCTCATCGGCGACGACAATGGTTCCGTATTTCCGGCACAGGGAAATCAGCGTGACCAGCTCTTCCCGGCTCCAGATCCTACCGGAGGGGTTGTGAGGATTGCAGAGCAGATACAGCTTCGGACGGTATTGCTTGAGCTGCTTCTCCATTTTTTCAAAATCCATCCGGTAACGGTTGTTTTCCACGACCAGTTCATTTTCGATCACCTGCGCGCCAAACGCGATCGCCGCCCGCGCAAAGGGGTCGTAGACCGGCGTGCTGAGCATAACGGAATCGCCCTTCTGGCAGAAGGCCTGCACCGTATAGTGCAGAGTGGAAACCGTGCCGTAGCACAGGGTCAGCCATTCTTTTTTCGGGGAAGCGTGATGATGCCGTTCAAAGTAACGGATGACCGCGTCGTAGAATTCCTCATAAACATAGGTATAGCCGAAAACGCCGATATCCACGGCCTGATGCAGCCTGTTCAGCAGCGGCTCCGGCGCGCGGAAATCCATGTCGGCAATCCACATGGGAATATAATCGTCGCCGACCGGGCCGAAGTGCTCTTCGATTTTCGCTCTGTCCCATTTGCGGCATTTTTCCGCATAGCGGTCGGGGAAAAGGTCAAAATCCGTCATGGCTGCCTCCTGTGTGCAAAATCCACGGTAGAAAGGTAAGCAGTCCGATCCAGGCTTTTGATCAGCTCCGTCAGCAGAAGCACCGCGTTGTCCACATCGGCACAGCTGCCGATGGACCACGGGCTGTGGCCGTAGCGAAGCGGAATGCCGAGCACGGCGCACACCGCGCCGTCGCGGGTCAGGTGCGCCTGGCCGCCGTCCGTACCGCCGTTGCTGAACATATCCTGCTGCAGCGCAATGCTGTTTTGATCGGCGATCTTCTGAATATGGCTCAAAAGGCGGGAGGAAGGCACCATGGTCTTATCGTAATGCAGCAGCATGGGACCGTGCCCGATCTGCCGGTTGTTGGTATGGTCCCTGACCAGCTCGTTTCCCCAGCAGGCGACGTCCAGCACGATCACGATGTCGGGCTGAATCCTGTACGCGGCGGTCTTTCCGCCCCTCAGCCCCACCTCTTCGCTGGACGTAGCGGCCAGATAAAGCCGGTTCGGAAGCGGGGTGCCCGAAAGGCGCTTGAGCGTTTCCGCCATCACGTAGCAGCCGAGCCGGTCGTCAAAGGCCTTTCCCGCAAAGGTACCGTCGATTCCGTATTCCTGACATTCGCTGCTGAAGGTCACCATATCCCCTGTGCGGATTCCCAGCGAAAGGGCTTCTTCCTCGGAAACGGCACCGATATCGACGACCAGATCCTTCACGTCGCCGTCCGCGTACACGGAATTCAAAACACCGGGGATTTTACGCCCGGATTCCGTTGTGACCCGGACTCCCTGCATGAACTTGGAAAAGGTGCGGACGCTCCCGACCGGAATGACATGAAGCATGCCGATCTTGCTGACGCTTCTGACGAGAAAGCCGACCTCGTCCATATGGGCGCACACCATGACGCGCGGGTCCTGCGCATTTCCCTTTTTAAGGAAGATAGCGGAACCCAGCCTGTCGAAATCGACTTCGTCCGAAACACCCTCCAGCTCTTCCAGCAGAATGCTCCTGACCTCGTCCTCGTGCGAGGCGACCGCGTCCGCGTTGCTCAGTTTTTTTACCAGTTCAATATTCATTGGTTACTCCTTATCTGCAACAATCAGCTGCTTAGGCGAGCGGGTCAGTACCCGGGAGCCATTTTCCGTTACCAGCACATCGTCTTCGATCCGCACGCCCCCCAGTCCCGGCACATAAATTCCCGGCTCCACGGTCACGACCATCCCGGCCTCCATGCGCGCTTCCTCTGTGGGGGAAAGGCGTGGGTCCTCGTGGTCGTTGATGCCCAGCGAATGGCCCAGATTGTGACCGAAATACTCGCCGTACCCGGCTTTTTCAATCACCGACCTGGCTGCCCGGTCCGCGTCGCAGAAGCGGGTTCCGGCGCAAACGGCCTCTATTCCCTTCTGCTGGGCTTCCCGGACGGTTTCATAGATTTTCTGCAGTTCGGGTACCGGCATTTTTCCGACCGCAAACGTGCGGGTGATATCGGAGCAGTACTGGCCGACCTTCGCCCCAAAGTCAAGAGTGACAAGGTCGCCGGCTTCCAACTGTTTGGCGCCGGCCTTGGCGTGCGGCATAGAGCCCCTTACGCCGCTGGCGACAATGGTGTCGAAGGATTCCTTCATCGCGCCGTTTTGCTTCATAAAGTAAACCAGTTCGTTTGCGACCTCGTCCTCGCGCATTCCGGCCCTGACAAAGCCGAGAATGTGCGCATAAGCCTGATCCGCAATGGCGCAGGCTTTCTGTATCGTCTCAATTTCCTGAGCGTCTTTGACCGCCCGGATCGGATTGATATTGACGGGAACCAGCGAAGCGCAAAGCTTCTTTTCCAGCGACCGGTACCGGTCGTAGGACAGATCGTCGCCTTCAAAACCGACGGTACGGATATTTTCTTCTTCAATAATCCTGTTGATGAGCAGGTCATAGGTCTTTTCCCCGGTCATCAGAAGAACCTGTGCGTCCCGGTTGTTCTGCCGTACTTCCTCGTAATAGCGTGAATCCACAATCACATATTTCTGCTTCTGCGTAATCAGCACATAGCCCGAGGAGCTGTACAGCCCGGAAAGATAAAATTTGTTGTGGTAAGAGGTGCACAGCATTGCCTGTGCGTCGCAGCCCGCCAGAAGCGCGCGGCAGTTTTCAAGTCTGTTCATGTTTTCTCCTATATGATTTAAGAAAGGAGTACGAAACGTACCCCTTTCTCTCAGCTACTATGTAATCAGTCGTTGGAGTCTACTTCCAGCTTGCCTTTTTTAATCAGATTGTTCCGTGCGAAAATAACGATCAGCGCGGTGATGACCGCTCCAATGACGATGCCCGCAATATAAGCGGCGATATTGGAGATCAGCGGCCATGCCCAGACAGCGGATTCCGGGAACCACTGGACGGCACCCATGGCGACGGCGGAGGTACCGCCGACGATCGCACCGATCATATAGGCCGGAATCGTGACGGAGGGTTTCTCAAGGGCAAACGGGATGGAGCCTTCGCTGATGCCCATGAAGGCAAGGAACATGGCTGTTTTGCCCTGGGGATAGAACTGCTTGTCAAAGACATGTCTGCCGACAACCAGTTTGTCGATGATCGTCGCAAGGCCGAGGCCGATAGACGGAACGACAATGGCGATGCAGCGCGCCGTAATCGGCAGCAGCTTGTCAGTCGTAAAGCTCAGCGCCACAAATCCCGCGGCCTTATTGATCGGGCCGCCAAGGTCAATGGCGGTCGCCGCGGAAAGCGCAATGGCGTAGCCGTAGCCGCCTGCCGCGCCTGCCGCGCCCAGAGCCCCTTTGATCCAGGAGTTGATCAGTCCGCCGAACGGGGTAACGACATAGTGCATCCCGAGCATTACGCCGGCGGCCGCGATAATCGGAATCAGAAAGGTGGTTTTGAAAGCAAGCATGTTGTGGCTTACTTTAATGGATTTATTCAGCCATTTTACGAAATAACCGGCTGCGATCGCAATCAGGATAGCGCCCAGAAAGGTGGAAGCGACCGGGGAATTGGCTTCCCACTTGCCGTCCACAAGGCTCAGAATGGAAGTCGGCTTCGTAGCCATCAGGCCGCCGATAAAGCCGGCGGGGAAAGCGAGCTTGCCGCCGATGGAGTTCGCCATGAAGGCCGCGAACATCGGAATGGCAAAGCCGAACAGGGTTCCGCCGAATTCCGCGGTCAGGTTGGCAAATTTCAGCAGGCCGATGGACGACCCCGTGTATTTTCCGGAGTTCATCGCGTCAACAATGCCCATGGAAGGATCGACACCGAGGATGACGTAAGGAATCAGCTGGGAAAGTGCCAGAATCAGTCCGCCCATGATCAGGAACGGAATCATGTTGGAAATACCGGTCATAACATGTTTGGAAAGCTCTGCCCAGATACTCTTTTTTTCCGGTGCGGGGGCAGTGGAACCGATGTTCAATTTCGGGCGGTCGGCTCCGCCGTTGACCGCGCTTTTTTTAGTAATTGCCATTTTTACTCCTCCTCAAATAGATTATGTAATTATTGTGCTTCTGCGGAAATCATTTCCTCGATTTCCTGAATGATGCCTTTTGCGTTTTTAATAGCGTCCTGCAGGCTGATTTCATACACGTCGTAGTCGTCGAAACGGTCGTTGTTTTCCGGTGTGATCGCCACGGCCTGAATAATAATATCGGCCTGTGCAAGATCATTCGGGGTAAGCGCGTTCTGAATCCCGTCCGCGCCCTGCGTTTCGATCTTTACCTCATACCCCAGCTCCTTCGCCGCTTCCTCCAGGGACTGCGCGGCCATGAAGGTATGGGCCAGACCCATTGTGCAGGCGCACAGAGCCACCAGTTTCTTTGCCATATTCTGTTCCTCCTTCTTAACTTTGAATCGCTTGATTTATAATACCGAATATTTCATCGGGATCATCTGAATTGAGCAGTGATTTCTGAAACTCCGCGTTGATCAGCTTGCGCGAAAGCGCGGAAAGAAGCTTCAGGTGCACCGTGCCCCCCACTTCCTTTGGAACCAGCAGAGCGAGGATCACCACGGTCGGTTCGCCATCCATGGACGGCCAGTCAATCCCATGCTTTGTCTTGACCACAAGCACCGAGGGCTTCAGGATCGCGTCACAGCGCGTGTGCGGAATAGCAAACCCGTCGCTGAAACCGGTGCTGTCCACTTTTTCACGCTCCATAAAGCCGTCGACGGTCGCCTGTACGCCGGAGCTGATACCGAACTCCACCGCCTTTTCGGCGATGAAGGCCAGGCATTCCTCTTTCGTGGAAACGTCCGCATCCAGCAGGACATACTCCCTCTTAAAAACGCTATCTTCCTGCATATATGTTCTCCTTCAAAAAGAAAAATTTTTAATAAATTGGTCGTAAGAAGAGGAAGCAATCAGCTGGTTCACCCGTCTGATATCCTTTACGCATCCGTACAGCTGCCGGAACATGGACGCGTTGGCGCTGTCGGCACTGTTGAAGCTGATAAAGAACAGCAGCTGAACGTTCTCCTCCCCCCATTTGATCGGCTGCTGTAAAATACCGATTCCCACCACGGAAGGCAGCTCCCCCTGAAAGATCGTGTGCGGAACGGCCACCAGATTGCCGATGTCCGTGGAGGATTTCTTCTCCCTCATCTTAACGGAATCCAGCGTACTTTTCTGAATGAGGCCCATCGCCAGCATTCTTTTTCCAATTTCTTCAATCGCCTCTTCCCGCGTCTGCGCCTGAAGCCGGAAAAACGCTTCCGGGCGGAATATGGCGGCGAGGCTGGGTTTTTCTTCCCCGCTGTGATAGAGGGCATCCTTGATTTTGGCAATACAATCGCTGCCCAAAAAATTCTCGATGACCACCAGCGGAGAATCGCTGTGATAGCCGTCGATATCGACGGTGGAAATAACGATATCGGGATCGTGTGCGAGCGCGCTTTCCAGATAGTGGGTCGGGTACACGCCGGCAATTTCAAGCTCCGGGATTTCCCGGCTGATTCGCTCGGTAATCAGCTGGCTTGTGCCGATTCCGTAGCTGCACAGAACGACCGCCTTTTTCCGGCTGTTCATTCTTTCATGAAACGCGCCGAAATGCATGGCAAGGTACCCCAGTTCGTCTTCGCCTATGGTTACGCCGTACTCCTTTTCAATCTTCTGCGCCAGAAAAATCGCGTAGTTCATTTCAATCGGATACTTCTTTTTGATCTGGCTGAGCAGGGGGTTTTTTACAGGAATCCGGCTCTCCATCCGCTCCAGAAGAATTTTGATGTGTACGGACAGGGATTCGATCACTTTTTCGTCGGCGGAATAGTCGGAGCCGGAAATCAGAGAAATCTCTCTGATCCGGTCCTTCATGAAGTTGTGGATATGGTCTTCCACATTTACCTTATCCGCATCAAAGCTTTGAATCACGGGACCGGAAAGCGCGGCAACATATTGAACTTCCTCGTCGTTCAACGCAATGCCAAAGGACTTCGCAAGCGGGTCCATCATCTGACGGATCACCTGCAAATGATACCGATGCACGTTTTTCGGCAGCGAAAGATCGGTCAGACGGCAGCCCTGTCTTGCGCGGGAAAAGGAAACGGCGATGCGCATGGACAGATTCTGAATATCCCTGTCCGCGGCGACGACGTGAATCTTCTTCAAGTGCTCCAGCACGGTACCGTCGATTTGCTTATACTCGTCTTCGCCCAGATTCGGCAGATTGACCTGAAAGCTGCTCTGCTCGTTGTTGAACCCGATATCCGTCAGAAGTGCGCGGATGTTGATTTCCCCGCCTCCTATAGACAGTCCGTAATAGGGCTTTGAAGACAGTTCCAGACCGTATTTGTAAAGATACTCCTTAATGGACGGCATCATCTTGTTTACGGTGGAAGGGCTTAAATGCACGCAGCCGGAAAGCGTTTCTACGGTGACGGGCTGTGACTGGATGATCGTCAGAAGAATGCTTCTGACACGTTCGGCGCTGTCCTCGTAGGATTCGCCGCTCAGCAGCTTTTTCGCCGTCCTGAGGTCGCCTTTCAGCTCGTAGCCCACGCCGCGCTTTGAAACGATTTCCAGCCCGTCTTCCTTGATTTCCTCATTGATGATTTCAACATACCGTTTCGCGGTACGGGAAGAAATATCGATCAGCTTGGCAATATCCTCCGCTGTCAGGGGGGTCTGCGTCTCGCTGAGATGTTGTATCAGCTTAATTTGAATTTTCGTCAGCATCCAATCACCTCGCTTTATATTTTGATCTCACCGGTCAATTCTATTATAACTTTTCACTCGGAAATTTCCTTATAATCTTTGACATGGGATGGTGCCATTGAAAACAAATTACTGTTTATCTTGTATGATTTATGTGTCCGGTTTTTGAATTTCCGGCAGTTCGCGGCTTTTGTTCCCTGTTATTTTAACTTTGTACATGCACCGGGCGCAGCTTCGCTGGAAACAGCGGAGGTTGCATTTTATTGTGAGTATGATATCATAGTAATCGATCATCAATTAGCGCCACGGCGTAAATCATTAAAAGGAGTATTTCTATGAAGCAGTTTACTTATACCATTACGGATGCCGAGGGGATCCATGCCCGTCCGGCCGGCCTGCTTGTAAAAACAGCGGCGGCGTTTGCTTCGGACATTAAGGTAGTCAAGGACGGAAATGCGGCGAATGCCAAAAAGATTTTCGCAGTCATGGGACTGGCCGCCAAAAAGGGGGAAACGGTAACCGTTACTGTGGAAGGCAGCGACGAGGCAAAAGCCTTTGAAACGCTGCAGTCTTTCTTCAAGGCCAATTTATAAGCAGGAAACAAACAGCACCCCAATCGTTATTCAGTATCTCTGTCTAACGATTGGGGTGCTGTTTTTTTATTTTTTAATTTTCCAAAAGCCACTGCCTGTACTGCAGAAATTCACCGTCCGCCGGACAGAGCTGCAACACAAAGCCGACGCGCCCGAGCAGACCGCGCCGGTACTCTTCCGGCTTCTGCGCTATGTTCTCGTGGGAAAGATGGGACTCCCATCCGTATTTCCGGATATAGTACAGTTCCTTGCGGATTTTGCGGCGGTATTCCCTGGGGGCCTGAAGCTTTTGATTTGCCACTACCCCGGTGATCTTTCTCCGCTGTCCGCGATTTAAAATCCGCGTTTTCCGGTCGTTTAAGAGGAACCCGTTTTCCGCCAACACACGCCGCACAAAATCGATAAGCGCCAACGGATTAAAGGCACCGGAAAAAGTCATATCGTCGCTGTATCGGGTATAGGCGATTCCGCGCTTGCCGCAATACGCACTGATCTGGCTGTCGATCGGTCCAAAAACCAGATTGGAAAGAAGGGGACTGGTCGGCGCACCCTGGGGAAGCGAGCCGCCCCGGGTGCAAAAACGCGCGAAATAGAAGCTGAGAACACTGTTGTAATTCCGATTTTCCAAAGAAGAACGGTCGTCCGCATTCAGATAATGGCACCCCACGTAAGGAGACGCCTCCAGCGCGCGATCAACGGCGCGGAATACCTGCACGAAAGAAACGCTGTCGAAAAAAGCACAGATGTCCAGCTTGACCACCAAAGGCTGTCCCAGATGGGGCCGCGCGTTGTCCAATACGGATTTTCCGGGTCGGTAAGCGGTCACACAGCAGGGCACGGTGGCGGGCAGCAGCAGCCCCAAAATGCCTTTCTGCACCCTTTTCAGCGCGCGGTTCGGAACACAGAGCAGCCGCGTGCCGCTTTCTCCCTTCGGCAGCTCGCGAAGGGTGTAACAGCCGCACCGGTATTTTTCACGGGAGAGACGCAGAAGCTGGTAATAGCACCGGTAAAACTTCCGCTCGTCCCGGTTATGGTATAGATATCTGCAAAAGTCTTCAAGCGTATGAAGCATGGTCGTTGCCTCCTGCCGCAGACCCGGCTGATTTTTTAATAAGCGGAAAAGGCACAAAGTTTTCCTTCGGAATGCAACCGCAGCCGTGTTTTGAAATACATGAAGTGTATGGTTACACGGTGAGGATTGCTTTCTGCGCGCGCAGCGCAGTTCCTTTTACCCTTTCGGGGGCGGCGACTCGCCGTCCTCCTGCGAAAAAAATCCGCAGAATCTGCTGCCGTTTCCGCTTATCAAGTACTTTACCACATCGGGCCGAAATAATCCAGCCCATCCTGCCTTTTTTCCTGCCGCTTCGGCTCTTACTCCTTCCGCCCCCGTTTTTCCGCGTCCTGCCCAGTGGTCACGATTTTTTTACACACCTTCTCCAGCTTGGAGTAATAGGCCTGCGGAATACCGCCGTCGGTGATTATACAGTCAAATTCAGAAAGATCGGCGTACCGGGTCAGATACGTCTGCCCGAATTTGGTATGGTCCGCCAGAAGATATTTCCGGTTTCCCGCATGGAGCAAAGCCTTCTTTACCAAAGCATCCTCCGGCTCCGGCACCGTTACGCCGTACTCTAAACTGCACCCGTGCGTACCGGCAAACACCTTGTCCGCCCGGAAATTTTGAAAAAACTCGGCGGTAATTCCGCTGACGGCTCCCGCAGAAACCTCGTTGTATTCCCCGGGGGCAAGAATCAGCCGGATTTTCGGAAGGCTTCCCAAATACTGGATCACCGGCCACGAGTTGGTAATGACGGTGAGCTTTTTATCCTGAATGCATTTGGCGATTTGCAGCGTTGTGGTCCCGCAGTCGATAATCACGGTATCGCCGTCCTCGATCAGTTGGGATGCTTCGCATCCGATCGCCTGCTTCCGGTCGGTCAGCTGGCCGGATTTTACGGAAAAGCTCGGCTCGATCGCCGTATGGGTATTTAAGTACGCCCCTCCGTAGCTGGTTGTTACAAAGCCCTGCTTTTCAAAGAAAAGAAGATCCCTGCGAATGGTCATGGCGGAAACATGGAACCGCTCCGCCAGATTATTGACCGCAACGGAGCTCTCCTTCTGCAGAAGCTGATAGATTTCCATTCTGCGTCGTGCGGCGCTCATTTCCATTGTATGCCCCCCTTTTTTCCATAAAGACGTTTTCAACATCCGGATCATTCATTATCAAACATGGAACCATGTTGTTTTTTGTTCTGTTAGTATGATTTTATCATAATTAGAAAAGGCCGTCAATTGATTCATTTTTCGCATAAAATCAGACAGTGCCATATCTTAATTCCAACAGTTTTTAAGGGGATCGCATGATATCCATCTAAATATTTTTTATCATTTCTTTTTTAATTAGCCTGTTCAAGGCAATTTCTCATCGTTTAGCAGGGATAGTTGAGAGAACTACCTCCCTGAGCATTGGCGATAAACGATCAAAGGAGGTTTTCAGACCGCAACTAAATTTTGAAAGGACAGAAAAAAATGGTTTATTCAGTAAGCGACTACAAAATTGAAATTGGTGCACCCGTAGAAACAGGGGAACCGCAGCTCAGCACGGTCTCCAACGTGGAGAGTATGGAGATGAAATTGAAAGGAACCACAAAAGCCTGGAACCCGATGGAGTTAAAGGGCTGGGCCCGAAACATGGTAACCGGGAAAACCTTGTCCCTGACTTTTAAAGGAAAGCGGTGCTACGGCGACGCCGGCAACGATTTCGTTGCAAATAAGCTGCTGTCCATCGGAAGCGGCTGTGCGGCCGTATTGAAAATCACTTTCCCGAACGGCGACGCCCTTTCCTGCGACGGGCTTGTCGACATTACCTCGTCGTTCGGCGGCGCCTCAACGGATATGGATTCCATGGAATGGACCTATACCGTCGACGGAAAGCCGGAATATCTGGAAGCGGCACATGCGTAAAAAATGAAGAAACAAGTCGGGCTTTATGCCCGACCTGCTTTTTGAAAGGATGAAAAATTTGAACATTGATCTTGACCGTTATACCGATCAGACCCGGCCCGCCGTAACGATTTTTGGAAAGTCCTACGAGGTGGACAGCGACTTTAAAAAAGTGCTGAGCATGCAGCGTTTTGCTTCGGACCTGAAAGGCGACGCAGATTCCATTCGCAGCTTCCTTTCTTTTTCGCTGACCGGCGGCGAGGCTGCTGCAGACGAAATTCTTTCCCACAGTATTCCTTTTTCCCTTCTTCAGAAGCTGGAAATAGCTGTTATGGCCGCGATGACCGGCAAAGAGATGAGCGAACTGGAAGAACAGATGGGAAAAGCATCCCCATCTTCCTTTCGGGAGCCGGAACACCGTACAAAATAACGGGTTCGATCCCGAATACGATTACGACCTTATCTGCGCGTCGTTCGCAGCGTCCTACGGCATTCGCCTGAGGCTTGCGGAAACCCGCATGAGCTGGCGGGAATTCAGCGCTTTTCTGTCCAACCTTCCGGGAGAAAGTCAGCTTGCCCGCATCATCTCGATCCGCACGGCAGAGGGGGACGAATTGAATTCATTATCCCCTGCGCAGAAAAAGCTGCGGAACGATTGGTACGTTTGGCTGAACAGCCGGACGACGCCTGAAAAGAAACTTGAAGACAGCGATCAGCTGCGTGAAAGCTTAAAATCCATGTTTTATGAAAGGAGGGATCAGGATGGCTGATAGCAAGGAAGAAATATCACTGTCCTATGGGCTGGATGTGAAAGAACTGTTGAACCAAGCAGTCGAATACGGAAAAGAAACCGGGGAGCTCCTGAAAGAAGCAATATCGGATTCTCTTTCCGATCTGGGCGATCGTATATCCGCCAAATTTGAATACGCCCTCGATACTGCGCTTCCGGGAATTTCCGAAGGGTTTAAAAAGATTTCCGAATCGCTGAGCAGTACAAACTCTGATTTTCAGGATTTTGCGGAAAAACTTGCCGCAAATCTGGGCCCGTCGCAGGCGCAGATGATTCAGGACTTTGCCAGCAAAGTCGGGGCTACAGTCGATACGGCGACCAATGCGGCAAACTTTTTCGGTACTGCAATTGACCAGATGGGAAATATGCGTACAGCGCTGTCAGGCGTCAGTCAGGGGTTGCAGACATTTAAAGCGGCTGGCGGCGGACTTGAAGGAGTCTCAAAGGCTCTGCAAAGCGTCTTCTCACTCGGTCCGCAACAGCTTGTTTTTCTCGCCATTGCGGCAATTGCCACTTTGGCAGTAGTTATATTCAAAAACTGGGGACCGATCAGCGCGTTCTTTCAGAATCTTTGGAATACGCTGCAAGCAGGGGCAAAAGTGCTGGGGACCTGGTTCACCGGTACCTTTCTGCATTATTTTCAGGATACCTGGAACAACATTAAAGCGTTTGTCGTCGGGATACCGGCTTACTTTACTAATCTATGGAGCGTGCTGACAGGAGGGATGACGAATCTTTGGAACATCATATCCGCGGTTGTTAAGAAGATGGTTCAGCCTCTCGTTCAGTCCATTTTGACACCATTCACCGGCCTTCAGACGACCTTTAAGCAAATCATGACCGGAGTACAGAATATCTTCACCGGCACCTTTACTCTTCTGAAGAACATCATTCTGGGTCCGATACTGCTGATCTGTGATCTGATATCCGGGAACTTTGGAAAAATTCTTCCGGACCTGATAAAGATTTTCACAAATATCCAGAATGCGCTCAAGCAAATCTGGACCGGCATCCAGCAGTATTTCCGCGGTGTGTTCATCGTTATCGGAACCATCTTTACCAGCACATGGAACGGTTTTGTTTCCATTGTCACAACAACCGGTACAAAGATTAAAACCGGAATCACAACTCTGTGGGACTCGATTATCAGCTGGTTCCGCTCTCTGCCTGCGACCCTGATGCAGATCGGCGCAAAAATGTTTGAATCAATGAAAAGCGGGATAGACAGCACGATCCATACGGTTGTAAGTGCTGTTCAGACGGGAATCGGGCAGGCAATCGACTGGATTAAGGATCTGCCCCATCAGGCGCTCCAATGGGGAAAAGACATTATTGGCGGCATTGTGGACGGAATTAAATCTGCCGCGGATGCGGTCGGCAACGCCGTGAAAGGAGTCGCGCAGGATATCCGGAAATTTCTGCATTTCAGCGTACCTGACGAAGGTCCCCTTGTGGATTTTCCGACCTGGATGCCGGATATGATGAAAGGGCTTGCTTCGGGTATCCTTGAAAATAAATCACTGGTCACTGCCGCACTGATGGACCTCGCCGGAGCAATGTCCGTGGGGCTGAGTGTCACCCCGGCTCTCGCCGTGTCAGGCGGCGGCTCTGCTTTTGCAGCGCAGCAGCAAGGCTCTTTGTTTGCAGCCGGCATTCCCCGCCCGGTGATTGACTATCACCCGACGTTCCAGAGTCCCAAGGCGCTCAGTCCTGTGGAAATCGCGCGGCAGGAGAGGCAGAACGCACAAAGACTATCACTATTTCTTCGGAGGCGCTGAATGAAACTGATATGCAATAACACCCGCGGAGCAACGATGTCGTTCGGAGCTTTCGCTCCCTGTTGGCTGGTTTCCGTAGACGGTCTCGGCTCTTCCTTTAACGTTTATACTGCGAAAACCAGCGGACAGGATGGAGAAACCTACAACGGCTCCGACGCACAAAAGCGCAACATTGTTTTCAATCTGGAGATCAGCTGCGGGAATTTTGAAAAACAGATTGGACGTCTCTATCGCTTTTTTCAGAAAAACTCACCCGGAACGCTCATCCTTGAAGGCGGCACACCTAAAAGAATTGGTTATTATGTGGAAAAGGTCGATCCGGAGGCGGAAAGCTTCTCCCCCGGGGGCAGCTCGCCGTATGAAACGCGGAGCGTCACAATTTCGCTCATTTGCCCCGATCCCAGATTTTATTCCGCTCAGGATAGCCTGACTCAGCTTGCTGCGTGGGACGGTTTGATTGAATGGGACGTGGAAATCAGGGAAGAACCGTTTGCTTTGACGGAAAAGGTGAACACCCTCATTGGAAACGTCCATAACGACAGTTCCGTTCCAATGGGTTTGACTGTGGCGTTTACGGCTTCCGGTGAGGTAGTCAGCCCCTCGCTGTACGACATTAACCGGCATGAACTGATGAAAATGAATACGACGATGCACATCGGCGATAAGATTCTCATTACCACCGGCACCGGAAACAAAAATGTCCAGCTGATTTCAAGTGGCAGAACCTTCAATATCAATAATCTCATGGCATACCCGCCCAAATGGCTGATGGCATACGAAGGGGATAACCTGTTCCGGTATGATGCCGATTCCGGCATCGACAGCCTAAGCGTGTCCATTTTAAGCACTCAGGCGTATTGGGGGGCGTAGGAATTGGAACTGTATATTTACAGCGAAACGCTGGAACAGCAGGGTGTAATTGACAGCTTCTCTTCCCTGCGCTGGCGCCGCCGCTTTTTTGAACCGGGAGAATTCGAGCTGCATGTCCCGGCCACGCAGGAGAACCTTTTTCTCCTGCGTGCGGGCAACGTTTTGCACCGTCTTGACCGACAGGAAGCGGGAATCATTGAGAGTGTAAAAATTTCGGAAATCAGGGATGGAGGCAGCGAGATAGCGGCTGCCGGACGAATGGGTTCCTCTCTGCTGGATCAACGAATCATCCTTCCGGCAATCAGCTTTTCCGGCACAGTGGAGGACGCCATGAGGAAGCTCGTTTCGGAAAATGCGATTGCCGCGCGCCCAATTCCATTTCTTACGCTTGGAGCGCAGCAGAACTTTCCCTCCTCGTGCAGTTTTCAGGTCAGCGGTAAAAATGTTCTCTCCGCGCTGAAGGCTCTGTCAAAGTCCGCTCCGCTCGGCATCCGGGTCAGGCTGGATATTCCGGATCAAAAGTGGGTGTTTGAAACCTATGACGGAAAAGATCATACCGTAGGACAACTGGATAACCCTTATGTTCTTTTCAGCGACGGATTCGGAAACATCCGAGAGCCAGGCTATACACTAGACACGACCGGATACAGAAACTTCGCTTATGTAGTCGCCGAAAGCGACGACGCCGTCCGCACGATTGTTGAGATGGACCAGACGGGCGGAGAAACCCGGCGAGAACTGTGGGTAGATGCCGGCGACATTCAAAAAGGCGATCTGACGGACGATGAATACAGGACACAGCTCATACAGCGGGGACTGGTTCAGCTGGCTGAAACCGCAAAAACGGAAAGCTTTGAGGCCGCGGCCGTCAACACGGAAAACTTTCAATACCTGACCGACTGGAACCTTGGCGATATCGTGAGCTTTGAAAAATGGGAACTGCGCCTTGACCAGAGAATTACCGAGGTTGAAGAAGTCTATGAAAACGGAGTCGAAACGATTACTCCGGTTTGCGGAACTCCGCTGCCGGAAACATTAAATTTAGGGAGTGATACATAATGGCTGAAAACAGTGGATTTTTTCGAAGTGTAAACGGCGACCGGAAATATTCCGTAAGCTTTTTGGCAAAATGGGCCGGATGCTTTGTTTCAAACGGCGTTTATAACGGTGAGCTGGCCGTTACTGCCGGCGAAAACATGCAGATCGTCGTCCCGGCCGGCCGGGCGTGGTTGGGACCGAACGGCGAACGGTACAAGTACGAAAACGACAGCGATAAAGCGCTTCCCATTGCCAACGCCGATGGCGTACTGGCAAGAAAGGATACCGTTGTTCTGCGCTGGGACGTCAATGAGCGTTCCATTACGGCACAGGTGCTGACCGGCGAATTTTCCAGCAATCCGGTTGCCCCCGCCATTTCACGTACCGCAGAGCAGTACGACCTGAAGCTGGCCGAAATTTACATTGCACCCGGTGCGACGGCAATCACCCAGGCGGTCATAACGGACACGCGATTGGACAGCGCGGTTTGCGGGATCGTGACAAGCATTGTGACACAGGTGGACACATCCACTTTCTACAATCAGATTCGGTCCGATCTAGCACAGTTCAAAGCAAAAAATCAAGCAGAGTTTACGACCTGGTTTCAAAGTATCCGTGACGTCCTTGACGAAAGCGCGGCAGGCAATCTCCTCAACATG
Organism: uncultured Oscillospiraceae bacterium; assembly: GCA_900546895.1. Taxonomy (GTDB): domain Bacteria; phylum Bacillota; class Clostridia; order Oscillospirales; family Acutalibacteraceae; genus Caproiciproducens. The sequence goes on along the minus strand of UREO01000015.1, from coordinate 1,062 downwards.
ATTCAGACGCACGAAGCCGACACGGTAGCGCATGTCACTCAGGCAGATCGCGACAAGATTAACGCAGCCGTCCAGTCCGCCACCCTTGGCGGCGCAGCGGTGGCCAAATGTGGGACGAAATTGCAGTTTCCGGCATATCCGGCCATTCCCGGCAGCCTGCCAAACCCGAATGCATTATCCGTTGCGGTCGGAAACGGCGGCGTTTCGGGCAGTTATACCGGCGCGGCGGCACTGTCAATATCTATCCCGAAAATCACGAAGTCCACTACAGCAACACCGAGTTATACGCTTGCCGAGGGCGAGCTGTATTTCAGTCCGAACTGAGGTGATATCATGCCGAGTTTATACGCACCTATGGGCGGGGTCAATACAAAGCAGAAATCGGTTTGGGGACTCATATCTGGGGTCAATACCAAAATGAAAAATGGCTGGGGACTGCTCAGTGGGGTCAACACGAAAATATTCAATTCTGAGCCTGAATGGAAAACAAGCACGATTGCCAGTCTTCCCAATCCCGAAGCAGTAGGGTTAAGCAGTAGCTATAACTGGGATAAGTATCATCAAGCAGTTTATTACAATGGCAAAGTATATCATTTTGTGACTGCCTATAAAACTGGTGGCAATACTAACCAGTATTTATATGCCCTGATCTATGACATAGCTTCAAATTCGTATTCTTATAAACAAATTTTTTATGCAGCGGCAGGCTCTCGCTATGATGGTAGGGTTATCGGGTGCTGCTGCCACCTATCCGGAAACTATATATATATCTACCTCGTTAAGGGAAATTATTATGGAGATGAATATAATTGGTTTCGCTATAGGACGGGGTTGTACACAGACACTTTAGCGATAGATAGTTTGACTGAAATGGGTGCATCTACTTCGCGTACAGAAAGCCCATCTTATTTTGTATACGCCGGTTTTTATAATGGGCTGATATATGCCATACACCTATACTTTGGTGATAACTATGCACAGGTCTGCATTATTAATCCGAGTACAAACAATATATCCGATATTTCAACATTGCGCGTGGATAATAGGAAATCGGGTTCATCC
>UREO01000014.1 GCA_900546895.1 uncultured Oscillospiraceae bacterium | reverse complement strand
GTGCCGGAGGCAACCTCGTTGAATTCCGCTTTTGGCTCCATGCCGGGCTTCAGATAGGCGATTTCCACCCTGTTGTCCGTGACAAGGGCAATCCACTCAATGTGGTGCTCGGGGAGCATCGGGTGCAGCACCGAACCGACGGATACCTTAATTTTTCCGCCTTCGCGGGTAACGACCGGCACATGCTTTTCCTGTGCGGCGTCCGTGGTGTTGGCTTCCAGTTTGGTCATTTCCTGGCCGCAGCAGGTAAGTGTTCCGCCGCCTTTCTTGATCAGGGCCACCATATTTCCGCATAATTCACAACGATAGAAAGCAACTTCAGACATTTTACATTTCTCCTTCATTCATCCATTTAGAATCCTATTAAATCATACAGGTACGACCTGTATAGATTTCACAGTAGATTTATTCAAAAGCCACAACGGCTTCTTTGCGCCTGATGCGCGGCAGCACTGTCTCAAGGACGCGGAAACGATGGTTTAGGTCTTTTTGCTCCAGATAGGCGGTCGCCAGATCCTGTCCGATGACCAGGTCCATGTATCTGGGTTCAGAGCAGACGAGAACCGCTTTTTCAGCGCCGAGCACCGGCGAGGGGAACACATTGCCCTTTAACAGCCTGCTGATCCGTTCAATTTCCAACAGACCGGTTCCCGGCTGAATCCGCTGCAGCTTTAGATAAAGGTCGGGGCTGACGATCAGCGCGTAGGCGCCGTAAATGCCGTTTGCCGTGAACCATTCCAGGCCGGCGGCGAGGTCGGAAAACGCGTTTTCATCAGCGGCCCAGTCCGACCGTTTGATTCGGTGGATTCCGGACGCCGTCAGCAGCCCTTCGTACCCGTTTGCTTCGCTGCCGAAAAAGATCAGGCGGTCTTCCTTCCTTGCACAAGTTTCCGCGGCATAAGCCGCGCCGGAAAGGTCGGTCGGGTAAGCGGTTTTGCCGTCGCTTTCCAAGTCCTTCGCTAAAAGGGTAAAGTCCTCGTACAGCGTGGGGATTTGAACATAGCTTCTTCCCTTTGTGGTAATCAAGCCGTCCGCCTCGGCTTCGTCAACCGATTTGGAATCGTCCACCCGGATGCTTTCCGCTCCGATTCCCAGCGGGCCGTAGATATGTAGGAATTTTCTTCCCGTTAGCGCGGAGCGTGCCGCACGGATTACCTCGGAGTCGATTTTTTTCCATAGGTCCGATCCGATCGGAGCATTCTCTCTGGATAAGTAACTCATGATGATACCTCCTATATTCTATTGGTTAAGCAGGCCGCCTACGGTAAGCGCTGCGTGTGTTTCGGCGTTCTGTTGTGCGGGCGGACCGGAAAGGCCGAGTCCCTCCAGCATTTCTTTTACCTCCGATTCCCCGGAAGCGAACCATTCAGCCTCTTTCGGGTCCAGATTCCGCAGCAGCGTCATCAATTCCCCGACGTGTGCTTTTTCCTCGTCGCGTATATCACCGATCACTTCCTTGGCCATTACATTGTCCGTGGCCTGTACATGTGCGTCGTAAAGGTAGATTGCCTCCAGTTCGCCGGCGATATCCAGCCGGATTGCCTGGATCAGCTCCTCCTTTGTCAATTTCCGTTCGACATTCCCTTGAAAGGGATTTGCAAAAGCTGGCATTTGATTGACCTCCTAATAGTTTAATTTAATAATAATAACTGTTATTGTTTTACTGCTATTAATATACACCCTTTTTCTTCCGATTGCAAGTACCTGAAACAAAAAAATAATTATTATTTTCTGTGTTTGTCAATGATGTGACCCAAGGGAAGCAGCAAGAAGTTGAAGGGGGCTTTTCCAGCCGATTCTGAAACAAGATCGCGTTTCTCAAACGGAAATGGAATTGCTATAAGACTTACAGATAAATACGCAACGGCCGATCCCTTTCCGGGATGGAGCGCTGACCGGCAAGCGGGCTAGCAGAGAGACACAGCCAGCAAAGGGTACCGGTTTCTGTGCTTTTGTTTTAGAATTTATGGCGGGAACAGGAAAAAGAATGGTTAAATTCCGGATTGATAATTGCAAAAAAATACCTTATACTCATTTATATGACAAAATTTGTGACAAAAAATTTCTAATTTCTGAAAACCTCCATCAACTAAATCATATAAAAAGCTGGGATGAATGTGAAAAAAATCAGAATTGTAGTGGTTGACGACTCTCCCTTCTCGGTTGCTATGCTGACCAACACCCTTACTTCCAGAGGCTTTCTTGTCGAAGGAAGCGCCAATACCCTGGAGGAAGCCGTGGAGACGGTTTCCAGGCTGAAGCCGGATCTCGTTACAATGGACATGACGATGCCGGGTGCGGATGGGATTGAGTGTATACAGGCGATCCGAACGGTTGATCCCGATGTAAAAGTAATCATTGTAAGCTCCATGATGGACGACGAAATTGTGCGCAGGGCGCAAAAGGCGAAAATATCCGGTTATGTGCAGAAGCCCGTGGAGGAAGAGGAGCTTTGTCTGGCGATTCAGCGGGCGATGTCCGACGACGAACTGTTCGTACAGCTTGACGGCCTGTATTACAATGTGTTTCAGGAAGCGCTGTCCGATACGTTCAATAAGTTCTTCAAATCCGTTCCCGACTTTCAGGAAAAGCAAACTACAAAAGAAGAACAGATTTCCAGGGGCATGTCGGTCGTCATGGGGATTATCGGCAAGTACGGCGGCAGGATGATTCTGGATATGTCCGAGTTAACCGCCGGGAACATAGCGAAATTTCTGCTGAAAAAAGAGGAACCTGCCAAGGAACAGGTCATCAATGTGATGGGGGAGCTTTCCAATATTATAGCCGGCAACGCCTGTTCACTGATGAATCAAAACAATTCGCTGTTCGGGCTGCGCGTAGCGCCCCCGACGATCATTTACGGCGAATGTATTAAAATATCCAAATCGGTGCTGGACACGGTTTCTTCCGCGAAGGCGGCAACCGATTTCGGGGAAGTCTATTTCAATGTAGGGTTTAACAGGGGCGTGAACTGATGAATAAAGATTATACAGAATCGTTTTCCACTGCTTTTCTAAATGTAATGCCACAGCTCGGAATACCGGACGTACAGTACAAAGGGGAAACGGAATGCGGCCGTTTGATCCGTTCGCCCGGCGTCGTAGTGATCGTCGGCGTTACGGGCGACCTCCACGGAAACGTGTATTTTACCATGCAGGAGGACTGCGCTAATTCGATCGCATCCGCCATGATGGGCGGGATGGAGGTTTCCCGGTTCGATGAAATGGTGCAGAGCGCGGTATCCGAGCTAAGCAATATGCTCGCCGCGACGGCCTGCACGGATCTGTCCGGGAAGGGAATCCACGCCGACATCTCCACACCGACGTTGATACACGGCGATTTTACGGCGGATACGAGCCTGAAACAGGCTGTCTGCCTTGAAATGCTGGCGGGGGGATTTTTGTTCGGCATCTACCTCTCTCTGGAAAAGAAATAAAAAACGCACATACAGTATTTCCAGTTGATTCTGCAACAAGTTTGCGTTCTTCCCCCGCAAAAGCGGGGGAAGAACGCAAATGGAAATGGAATTGCTGTAAAAAAGGATTCACGGCAATCTGCCGTGAATCCTTTTTTGTGCAGGGGGAAGAAAAATCAGTATTTTCCCGTTTCGGTAGCCACGGCCGTTTTTGGCTGGGCCGCTTTACCCGCATTGACAGCGGGTCTCTGGGAGGTGAGTGACTGGGAGGAGAGTCCCTGACTGTCCCTGAGGAGGAACTTGCCCACCATCTGCGTAAGCATGTCCGCTTGTCCGGAAAGCTCTTCGCTGGACGCGGCGCTTTCCTCCGCTGTGGCGGAGTTTGTCTGTACCACGCAGGAAACCTGCTCCAGCCCCTGGTCGACCTGCGTAATCGCCGCGGACTGCGCTTCGGAAGCGGCTGCGATTTCGCTGACGATTGCCGCGGATTTCTCTACATTCTGCGCGATGACTTCGAGCTTTTCGGCTGTCTGGTTTGCAAACTTTGTACCCAGCTCGACCTTGCTTGTAGAGCCCTCGATCAAAGCGGTTGTCTCTTTTGCCGCGTTGGCGCTCTTTGCGGCCAGATTCCGCACTTCGTCCGCGACCACGGCGAAGCCCTTGCCGTACTGACCCGCCCTTGCGGCTTCCACCGCGGCATTCAGGGCGAGAATATTCGTCTGGAAGGCGATGTCATCTATGACCTTGATGATTTTCGAGATGTTGGCCGAGGATTCGTTGATCTGCTGCATGGAGTCCAGCATCTGGGACATCTGACGGTTGCCTTCTGCGGCCTGTTCCTTAACCTGGGAGCAGAGGGTGTTCGCCTGCGTCGCGTTGGTGGCGTTTTCTTTTGTCTGGGCAGCAATTTCCATGATGGAGGACGTCAGCTCTTCCACCGAGCTCGCCTGCTCCGTGGCGCCCTGCGCCAGTGACTGGCTTGCGTCGGAAACCTGTTTGGAGCCTACCGAGACCTGGTCGGCGGCGTTGTTGATCTCGCTGAGCAGCTCGTTGAACGACTGGATCGTGTGATTGAGGGAGCGCTTGATTTCATCGTATTTTCCCTGATACTCCCGGGTTACCTCCACCGTCAGGTTGCCCTGCGCCAGATGGGACAGGACGTCCACGGCTTCCCCGATCGGAACAGAGAAGGCCTCCATCGTCTTATTCATTCCGGTAATGATCTCGCGGTAACCGCCTTCAAACCCCGCTTCATTGCCGCGCGCGTCCAGATTTCCCGCGAGCGCGGCGGCGGCGAGGGCGTTCGATTCCCCGATCAGATCGTGAAGGGCCTGCATCATGGCCAGTGCGGACGGAAGAAGCTGGTCGTTTTCCGACCGTTTGCCGATTTTGCGGTAGGTTTCAAGCGGGCTGATATCCCCTTTTGCAAGCAGGACAAAGGTATCCTGAACATTTATAAGGCTTTCCCGCACACGGTTGGCGGATTTAGCGAAATCGTTCATCATACCCTTGTACTCGCCGGACATTTTTAGCGAATAGTCGTTTACCGCCATTTTTTCCAGCATCTGACTTGCATCGTTCAGCGGTATGGTAATGGTATCCAGCGTCCGGTTAAACCCTTCAATAATTTCGGCATAGCCGCCCTGTACTTTGCTTATATCCCCTCTTACACTCAGATTGCCGTTGGTTCCCGCTTCCGCCAGTTTTCCGGCTTCGCCGAGCAGAGCGTACAGCGAGGTCCTCACATTGCTCAGGTGGTCGATCAGCTGGGCGAAATATCCTTTGTAGGAATTGTCCAGTATTTCCAGCTCTTCGCCCCGCGACATTTTGTCGATGCATGCGGAAGCAACGTCCAGAGGAGCGGAAATGGAATCGAGCATATTGTTGAATTGACCGATTACGTCGGCAAACAGACCCTCCATATCTCCGCGGCTTCCGCGTTCGGAAAGGTTTCCCTCGGCAACCGAAACGGCCACCCGCCGGGTCTCTCCGGCAAGAGAAGCCACCGAACGGCGTACGCTGTTCAGGTTGTCAATGAGCACGGAGTATCTGCCCTGATAATGGTTCTGCAGATCCTCCTGATGTTCGCCGTTTGCCAGCCGGGCCGCAAAAGCGCAGGCAAGATCGACGGGTTCTCCGACGGAATTTGACAGACGGTCGATTCCCGCAAGGATTTCCCGCCAGTCACCCTGATACAGGCTTAAATCCGCCCGGGCATCAAACTGCCCCGCCGACACGGAGTCCGTATACAGGGCGGTGTCTTTTTTGAGTCGGCGCAGGGAAATCGTCAGCTCCTGAAGCGCTTGTGTCAGGCCGTTCATTGTCTCATCGGAGCTTTCGGGAGCTTCGGCGCTGAAGTTCCCCTCGGCAAGAGTGGCAACTGTCCGGGCAAGCGCACCGATCGGATCACCGACCCTGCGGGAAAGCGCGGTGATTTTCCGGGATGCATACCCCGTGCACACCAGAACCAAAACGATCATGGCGGTGACAGATAAGTAAAAAATACCGGAAAATCCTCCCGTGCTTTCCCGTGCGGTAATACCGAGCAGGATGCACGCCGCGGAGGTAATTACGAGATTGGAGGAAACGTTCAATCTCATGACGGCTTTTTTCCATCTTTGTGTAGGGCTGTTTTCGCTGTTTTTTTCCATCTTTCTAACTCCTTATTCTTCAATTTAGTCCAGCACCCGGACCTCATCGACGATCAGGCCGACCGTGCAGTCTTTGATTTCCACAACAATGATGCAGGTTCGGGAGGTATAGGGGACGACCTCTTTTCTGAACCGCAGCCGCATGTCCGCGACCGGTATGATTTTTCCTCTCAGATTGATCACCCCTTTGATATAGGGAGGCGCTCCGGGAAGGACGCTGATTTTTTGCACTCCGACGATTTCCGTGACATAGCAGATCTCAATTCCGTACAATTCTTCATCGAGCGCAAAGGTGAGAAATTTTCCGTGCTGTGTATCCTGTTCCTCCTGTATGATCTTGGTGAGCGTTTCCTTCATCCGTTTTTCTCCTTTCTGCATGTTTTGGGCGCTATAAAAAGCCGTGGCACAATGTACCACGGCAATTCAGCATGGCAACCCGGCTGTCTTAGCAAAAAGCCTTAGACCCGAAGCTTTGCGTCCCCGCCTTTTGGCGGGTTTGCTTTTTTCATTGATCATTTTCGTTATTCGATTTCCGTCTTGATAGAAAGCTAATGAATCAATCTCATAAATTTGTTTCCTCTTCGTTTAATAAAATTTGGCTTTATATCGGGATATTTCTTTTCATTTCTTTATTTCATTCTGAAAAATGCCATAATACAGAGGAAACTTTTTCTTCATAAATTCTGTATTTGATTACATGAATGAAAATTTTAGGAACAGGGTGAAAAAAATGACGGTGGAACCGATCCGGGACAAAGAGAATATCAAGAAGATGTTTTATTATTTAAACGGGAAAGATCGAAAATATGGACTTCTGTTTAAATACGGCCTTAATACGGGGCTGAGAATCAGCGATATCCTGCCGCTGAAAGTAGATGATATTTTTAATGAAAGCGGAAAGTTCAGAGATTATCTTGTCATCAGGGAGAAAAAAACCAGCAAGGTAAAAAAGATCAAACTGAATAACGCAATCCGCAAAATGCTTTATGAGTATGTGAGGGAATACAAGCTTTCCGGCAATCCTTACCTCTTTTACAGCAAAAAGAGCGGCGGCCATATCCAGCGCGTGCAGGCCTACAAAGTACTGAAGGAGGCGGCGACCGTCTGCAATGTTGAAAATTTCGGGACGCACAGTATGAGAAAGACATGGGGATACTGGACCTATAAGGCTTCCAAATACAATATTGGATTGATTATGGAAATGTTCAATCACAGCTCTCAAAATGTAACGCTGCGTTATATCGGGGTCAGCCAGGACCAGAAGGACGAGCTTTACTCTTTGGTGCAATTTTAAGACGGTTTTTGTAGAAAATATTAATGAATCCAAAAAATAGGACGATATAAAAAGAGGAAACAAATTTATGAGATTGATTCATTGACTTCCATTATTTTCCTGTCAATCTCTGTTTACATAGAGAACCGCCCTGCCGGAGCTCTGCCGGCGGGGCGGTTCTGTTCTGAATCTCTTCTGGAAATGCGGAGGGCGGGACCCGGCAAAAATGCTCTGCCGCAGTACGGGGAAGCCCTGCTGACGGAACCGCTTTTTCCGGCCTGTTTGACAGGAACTATCTGGGATAGTCCGCCCGGATTGACAATGTTGGCCTTTAAGCTTGCGATTTTTGTGCCGATTCATTATAATAGGGAATATGGGAAATATCCCCACGGCGGAAAATCAGGCCGGACGGGCAGGTCACATTGCCCGGAAACCGGGGAAAACGCTCTTCATTAATCGGGAAAAGGGCCGATATATTCTATAATAAGGAAAGACAGAAACCGAAATGGGTTTTCTTTGCTCACAGAAGGAGGAATTTGATTGAAAAAGATCCTTTCCGTTTTATTGTCGCTGGCGGTGATCGTTTTGTCGGCGCCGGTGGCTGTACAGGCGGCGTCCAGTGACGAAATTATTGATAAGCACGGTGCAAAAACCTATCAGGGAACTACTTCTGCGTGGGGTACTGCATGGAACGAGGACAATTTTACGGAAGTGACCGATTCCAACGTGATGGCCAGCGGAAACCTGACCATCAAGGCGGGAGAAATCAAGGATGTTACGGTGTCCGGCAGCAGCAGTAAAGTGACCATTTCCGGCGGCACCGTGAGTGACGTCGACTGTGATGGGTCGGTGGAGCTTTCGGGCGGAAGCGTCAGCTCTTTGGAAGCAAACGGGGATATGACGCTGAGGGGCGGCACCGTCAAGCGCGACGCCCGGTCTTACCAGAAGGTGACGATCAGCGGGAAAGTTACCGTCGGCGGATCAGTCATCGGCAATGAAGTGGTGGCCTCCGGCAGCACGGGCAGTACGGTTTCAGGTTCCATTCAGGCTGACGGGACCGTTACTTTGACCGGAAACGGACTGAAGATTAAAGAACTGGACGGACAGGATACGGCGACGCTCAATCTGAAAAGCTACAGCGGAAAGCTTCCCTATATTACGGATATGGACTCCATTGTGGTGGACGCCAGCAGCACGGTGACGGCAAACGGCAGTGTGTATGCGGGCAATTTGACGATTGCCCAGAAGGGGGAATTTGTCACCACCTCGTGGCTGGAACTGGATACGCTGACGGGACCCGGGACACTCTCCTTCAATACAGGAAAGCTGATTATCCACAACGGGATATCGGGTAAGCCGTTACTGAATTTCAACAATTCCGCCAGAGACGGCCAGACGGCCTTTAAAGCCGACAGAGGCATGGTGGGTGAAGATGAAGTCGTCCTATATGATTTTGATTTGGAGAAAGAAACATCGGATGACGACGATATGGATGAATTTGTGTTGGATAGAAACCTGAAAGAAGGAATTACCCTGAGCAAATCCTCCGTTGCGCTGGATGGCAAAAACCCGGTCACAGTCGTGGCGAGCGTAAAGCCCTCCTTCTCAAATTTTGCGGAAGGAACAAAGGTTGTCTGGGAGCTGCATGGAGAAACCAGCGGCTTCACGATGAGCCAAAACGGGCTTTCCTGTCAGGTGTCCGCCAAGGGTACAGCGTCCGAGTCCTATAAGGCGACGCTGATTGCTTACCTTGTGGACAAAAGGGGGGACAGGCTGGCGGATTACAGGTCCGACTCCTGCATCCTGACCTACGGTGCGCAGTCGCAGCCCTCCGATTCCGGGCTGACGCTGGATACCTACGCCGTCACCATCGGGGCGGGTGACACTTACTGGGTTCTGGCCGTTACGGATTCCAAAACACCGCCGGTTGCCATGTCCTACAATTCCTCCGTGGCAAAGGTGGGAGCGGCCGCCGCGTATAATAAAAACGGAAAAACCGGCTGGGTGTATCCTGTTACCGGCGTGGCAAAGGGCGGTGTGACCATTGATATCGGCGGGCAAAAAATGATTACGTCTATCGCCGCGGGCAGCATTGTGGTGGATACCTCCTCTTACACCCTGAACCCGGGCGGAAAATACTATATCGGCGTTAAAATCGGCGGGATCGACCGCAAAAATCTTAACGTTCATTCCCAGAACGCCTGTACCATGGTTGATTATGCCGGAAAGAATAAAAACGGGCTGGACCTGTACGTAGTGACCGGCAGGCAGACCGGGATCGGGGCCGTTATTTTTGAAATTATCGGCGGTCAGTCGGTACAGACACAGATTACCGTGGAAAACGGTACCAAGCCCCACGGCGTGAGCGGCAGGCTGATTGCGGCGGCGTAGACAGGCCAATTTATAAAATCAGGGAGCATATCCGGAAAAGCCCGCGAAACGGGCAGTTTCCGCATATGCTCTTTTCCAATTCCTTCTGGTTGTTTGCGAAACGAAGGTTTCATCCCTAAAAATTTGCCGCTCTTAGGCTGTAATTCTGCGTTTTGTGGTATAATAGGAATGATCCTCAAAAGTAAGAGATAATTTAAGGAGAATGTATGCTTTCATTCAAACCAATCGAAGCCGATAATATTTTGGCTTTATCCGAGTATTTCGAGTACCAGCAGTACAGGACCTGCGACTATTCTATCGCAGGAATCTTTATGTGGAGGAAATTTTTTTACAGCGAGTATGATATCTATGAAAATATGTTGCTTTTTAAAGTTACATATCTGAACGGGGCGGTCGCGTTTACTTTCCCGGTCGGCCCCGGCTCCGTTGACGGTGCGCTGACACAGCTGGAAAATTACGCAAGGGAGAGGGACATCCCTTTTTGTTTTTGTACGGTGCCGCAGAACGCGCTTGACGTACTGGAAAAAAGGTACGGCGGCAGAATTACCCACACGGGAAACCGCGACTGGTTCGACTATCTGTACCTGTGTTCCGACATGCAGACGTTTGCTGGAAGAAGGTTCAGCGGCCAGCGCAACCATATCAATAAGTTTAAAAAGCTTTATCCCGATTACCGCTATGTTCCCATTGAAAACGGAAATATTGACAGAGTGATCGAATTTTTCGGCAGCTATGCGGAAGAGCACGTCAAGGACAACCCCATCGCCAAAGAAGAATCCTTCCGCGCGAAGGAAATTCTCCCGTATTTTGAGCAGTTTGGGCTGCGCGGCGGTTTTATTGAGGTGGAGGGAAAAATCGTTGCTTTCTCCGTGGGGGAAATCGTGGGGGATACCTTGTTTGTCCATATTGAAAAAGCGCTGAAGGAATACGAAGGCTCCTATCAGGTAATGGTAAAGGAATTTGCCGTACATGAGGCGAATGAGAGAGTGACCTATATTAACCGCGAAGAGGATATCGGCGACTTGGGGCTCAGAACCTCCAAGCTGTCCTATCACCCCGTTCACATACTGGAAAAGTATTTCGTGACAGTGGAGGAATCCGCATGGAAATAACCGAAATTTCCGAATCCGACCGGGAACAGGCCGCCGATCTGGCGGTTTCCTGTTTTCAATAGAATACAATACTGAAAAACAGCAGGAAGGAGGGATACGGATGGATGCAGCGCAGAGGCGCCGGGAGATTCTTGAAATTTTGAAAAAAAGCGTACAGCCTGTCAGTGCCAGTACCATTGCCAGACAATTTCAGGTGAGCCGGCAGATTATTGTGGGAGACGTCGCACTCCTGCGGGCGGCGAACGTCGCCATTTCCGCCACGCCGCGGGGATATGTCCTGACGGACGGCTCGGGTGACAAGAATCAGATCATCCGGACAATTGCCTGCAGGCACGGCAGGGAAAACCTCGCGGAAGAGCTGTACACGATTGTGGACAACGGCTGCGGGCTGATCGACGTAATCGTGGAGCACGCGGTTTACGGCCAGATCTCCGGTCAGCTGCATATTTTTTCCCGCTATGATGCGGACTGCTTTCTGGAAAAGCTGTCGAAGGATCACGCGTCTCCCTTGTGCGACCTGACGGGCGGAGTGCATCTGCATACGATTTCCTGCCGGTCGGAGGACGCGTATCAAAGGGTTCTTGCCGCTTTGGAGGAAAAGGGAATTTTGTTTTCCCGGTAAATCCTCTTGACAAATCCGAAAATACTCTTTACAATATTAGTTACAGGTGTCAAGACATATGTAAAGACTAAACGTCAGAATTGTCAGAGGAGAATATTATGAGAAATCGTGAAACAAAATTAATCAGCATGGTTATTGCGGCGTTGCTTTGCGCCATTGGGATCGTCATTCCGGTGTTCGCTCCGAAGATTGTAATAGGGCCGGCGTCCTTTACCCTTGCGAGCCACGTACCGATTTTCATCGCGATGTTTATTTCACCGCCCTTGGCAATTATTGTGTGCCTTGGTACGACGCTCGGCTTCTTTTTTTCCGGTCTGCCGCTTGTTGTGACGCTCCGTGCCCTGACGCATGTTATTTTTGCGTCGGCGGGTGCTCTGGTACTGAAAAAGAAGCCCGATTTGCTAAGCACCGCCGCGGGGACGATCGGGTTCGGTTTTCTGACGGCCTTGGTCCACGAGGCGTGTGAGGTTTTTGTGGTTACATATTTTTTCTTCGGAGGGCAGATGACGAAGGAATATTACTCAAACGGTTACGTCCTTTCCGTTTTATTGCTCGTAGGTCTTGGGGGCGTCGTTCACAGCATGATCGACTACGCAATTTCTATTGCGGTCTGGAAGCCGGTTTCGCAAATCATGAGCATCCCGGTCAGTGTAAAGACGGTGCTGAAACGCGAAGCCGCCGTAAAATAAATTTTTTAACCTCCTCCCGCTTCTTTGCTTGCAGCGGGGGGATTTTTTGTCTCCGGATGTGTTCTTGCTTTTATCTCCGCGCCGATCAGAATCATAATGGGGAAGATGATCAGGAAGGGAATGGCGTAAATCTCGTATGTCGGAATCCAGTCCACCCATTCGACTGTATTTTCATAAAGAATGCCGGCCAGGGTCACCATCAGCAGAGCACTGGGAACGACATAAAGCTTTTGGTCGGCTGCGTTCAGCAGCTTGGCGATACCCAAAGAAGAGGAATACAGGCAGACGGCAACCTTTATAAATCCGGCCAGCATCAAATTGATGCCGATCAGGACTTCGGCACGGGAAAAAAAGTCGCCTATGGAAATGACGCTGACGGTTTCGTAGGAAGGAAAATAAAACATGGTTGCAGAGGGGAAACCCAGGATCAAAATATTTCTGAGATTGACAATGATTACGATCGCCAGTGTCATTATCAGGGCTTTAAAAAAAAACCGCGATGGTTTCGCCTTTGGGTCGAGCGAAGAAAAAAAGGAGAGGCAGAGAAAGGCCTCGCCAAGTGGTAAAACGCAGAGAGAAAAAGCACTGCCGAGCAGCGTTTTCAGATCGGTATTCATGATCGGTTTCAGATTGCCGATATCCATATCTTTGGCGCCGGCTATGAAAGTAGCAATAATGGAAACCAGAATAATCGGAAAAGTATACTTTGACATTCTGCCGATATTTTGCGGCCCGATTTTTACGATCCAGACAGAAAGAAAAAAAATAAAAAACAGAATTGCGGGTTCGGGTGTTTCCGGCATATTCAGAATATGAACAAAAATGGAAAAGACCTTTAATATGATGCTGCCCAGATGGATGGAAAAAAACACATAAATAAAAATCATAATTCGGCCGAAAATCTTGCCGAAAATCTCGATTAGGATTTCAAATAAATTTTTCCCGGGATACAGTGAAGTCAGCCGATTATAGAGAAAAAGGAGGGGGAACATCATTATTCCGGCAAACAGGCTGGCGATCCAGAAATCCTGTTTGGATTTCGGGTCGATCCCGATGACCATCAGGCTTCCCAGCCAGAACATAATGATCGTGGCCTGTATCTGTTTTTCCGTTATCTTAAGATTCATCTCTTACCTCTAATGAAAAATAGATGAAATAATTTGGCTGATGATTTTGTTGGGGCTCGTAATATCAACGCCGAAGCTCATCATGATATTGACCGTCAGAGTAATCAGGTAGACCGGAACGGTAAACCAAGCCGCCTTTTTGTCTTTCTTTTTAAAAACAGGAATCAGGTCGAAGACAATCAGGATGGCGTAAAGAATAAGAAAAACAACCATAGAGCTCATGTCAGTCCCCCACTCTCGCTGTGCTATCGATTTTAATCTCTGCTGTTACGTTGACATCCATTGCAGTAAAAATTTCATCCCATTTTAATTTGTCCTGCTCCCATAGCTGGGGATCGTTTTGATAAATTAGATTTCCAAAGCCGAAAATATCACATTTGTATTGATTCTGAGCTGTTTTTATCAAATTGGACACGCTGGTTTCCAAACCGCTTTTTGCGCTTTTCTCCACTTCCTGAATTCTTTCGCTTGTGACGCTGCTCTTGGCAGTTTGGTTTTCACCGAGCGCACATACGGTTTTGATGTCTATTTTGACTCCTGGGGGATTTTGCGTAATGACGGGTGCGGTTTTTGTTTCGCTCTTCTCTATTTCAAGAGTAATATTCCTGCCGTCAGAATCAGGACTGGTCAGCAGCAGTCCCCCTTTTATCTGGTCTTTGATAAACAGCATCAGCTGGGACTGATGGGCATCCAGAAAGCCAAGCAGCTTGTCCTTTTTAAAAACAGCCGTACCGGCCAGTTCAACAGTGGCTGCCGTCTGCTGTTTTGTGATTTTAATGGAGGGCAGAACCAGAGAGGTGCCCTCTCCGGCGAGCATATTGTTAGCTTGATACAGTTTGATTCTGGGAACTTTGGAGAGACTGACTACGTTTTGAGCCAGCATCTGATCGATTTCCAGACAGATCAGGTGGTCTGTTACCGGCTTTTGCTGAAGAATTTCTCCGGCTGTTTTTTCCTCTGAAATCATGGGGACTAATGTCAGCCTTGGTTCGTCGTCACGGGAAACAAAGTCCAGAAGAGGGGCGATTCCCTCCGAAGCGAGATCTTTACTGATTACGACTATTTTACACTCGCTGAACGTCAGCTTTTTCTGACTCTTGCTGATCGCATTCCGGATTCCTTCAAATACGGTGTTCCCTTCGGTTTCCAGCAGCTTGGAACCCGGAGTGTCTCCGGACAGGTCCAAAAACTCAAAGGTAAGATGATATTTATGTCCCTCTGTTCCTTTGTCGATTGCGAAGCCGGAAACCATGGAAAGACGTTCTATTTCCTGATAATTCCAGCAGCCATTTAAAAAGAGCATGTTCAAGATTAACAGAAGGATGCAAAGTCGTTTACCGGTTTTCATCTTTCGCTCCTTGAGCTTTCCCTCGTTTCGTTTGGGGAAAGGTATTTGGGCCTTTTTTTCATAAACCACCACGGAGCTCTGACGGCAATATCCTTTTTGTCCTGCAGCGTGTTTCCGTAAGCGCTGTTCATAATGGGAATGCCGAAAGAATTGAGACTAAAGAGATGGACCAACAGTCCCAGCGCACCGAACATATAACCGTACAGCCCGAGAATG
Source organism: uncultured Oscillospiraceae bacterium (assembly GCA_900546895.1). Taxonomy (GTDB): domain Bacteria; phylum Bacillota; class Clostridia; order Oscillospirales; family Acutalibacteraceae; genus Caproiciproducens. Next base: position 5,415 of record UREO01000014.1, on the reverse strand, counting down.
GACGCCATGGCAAGCAGAGTAAAGCGCAGAATAATGGTGCCTCCTTTTATACGGGGGATCATCAGGCCGGAGATTCCCGTGACTCCTACGATAATAATCATAGGGGCGCTCACGATCTTTGCTTCCACGGCGGCTTGCCCGATAACCAGTGCGCCGACAATGCTGAGTGCCTGTCCCATCATTCCGGGCATTCTGGCCCCGGATTCCCGGAGCATTTCAAAGACTATCAGCATTAGGACCGCTTCCAGCACAGTGGGAAAAGGAACGCCCTGCCTTGCCTCCGAGATGCTCATTGTCATGGCGAGTGGAAGCATTTCGTCGTGAAAGGTAGTCAGGGCAATATAAATCGCAGGAATGCTGGTGGCGACAAAGAAGGCGAGTATTCGCAGCATGCGCCCGATGGATGCAAAATAATAGTTTAGATAGTAGTCTTCGTCGCTTTGAAAGTTCTCTATGAAAAGGAACGGAACGGTTAAAACAACTGGGGTACCGTCTAAAAACAGAGCGACCCTTCCCTCCAAAAGCTTTGCCGCGACAATATCCGGCTTTTCGGTGCTTCCGATCGTTTTGAAGGGAGAGTACGGGGAGTCTTTGATAAACTCGTTTATATAATTAGAATCTAAAGTACCGTCAATCGTAAAAGTCTGAAGCCTTTTCTTTAGTTCCGCAAGAACGTCCTTGTTGACGACCTTGTCCAGATAGCAGATGCAGGCTTTGGTGTTTGATCTCGCCCCAAAGCGCTGAAACTCCATTTTCAGATCCGGTGTTCTCAGCTTTCTGCGAAGCATGGAAAGATTCATCATCAGCGCCTCGTTGAATCCTTCTCGCGGACCTCTGAGTACCTTTTCATTTTCAGGCTCTGAAACAGACCGGCTGCCCCAGCCTTTTGTATTCAGAATCAGGAAATCGGAAAAGCCTTCCATCATTAGAATACAGTCCCCGTAGACGATCGCTTGAAGAATTTTGTCCGTGTCCGACGTGCGCTCCACGCTGTCGGACAGCATTACCTGCTTCGCAACAATATCCAGTGACAAAACATCCCTGTGCCCCGGTCGGTACTCCACCAGCGGCTTGATAACATCTTCATTTACCAGCTTGTTGTTGACCATTCCGTCAATATAAACAAGGCAGAATCCTACGGACGGTACCGCAGGGTTTTCGACCGGCCTGAAAATCAGCGTTTCATCATTTCTAAAGATGTCCTGCAGCAGTTTCTTGTTGATGCTGATCTTGCCGGTAAAGGCAATTTTTTCTGCCTTCTGCTCTGCGTTTTTCTTTTCCATTTTTTCACCTTCCCCGCTAAAACAATCTATTCGTACTATTTGTAATAATGGGAAATTTATGCGATTCCTCCGATTTTTTAATAAAAACCCGCGTGCACGGAATTCAATTCCATACACGCGGGTTTTTATTGTGCCTTTTTGTATTTCAACCTTGTAGCCATTCCGCCGCGGATGTGACGCTGCGCTTTGTTGATCTCAAGGATTTGCTTGACCTGCCTGTATAACTGGGGATCGACATATTTCAAACGCTGCGCCACATCCTTATGTACGGTACTTTTGCTGACACCAAATTTTTTTGCTGCGCCGCGCACGGTGGTTCTGTTCTTGATTATGTACTCGCCGAGCTCTACGGCGCGCTCCTCAACAATACCTTTCACTGTTCCACCCTCCAAACGATTCCGATTGATAAATAATTATGCTCTGAGAAGAAGAATTAGTACAAAGAGGGGGAATGAAAAGAAACTTAATGAAAGGACATCTCTTTATGGAGGACGTCGCCGGGAGAAAAAGAGGGGCATATTCAATTTTATGAGAATGGGGGACAGGAGATTCCCAAATCCAATAAGATCGGTAAATAGATGAGCCGGCGGGGCCCGTTTTCGACACAACGACAAAAAAAGAACAGGAGGATGTTTTTCCTTACGTATTGGTTTTCCAATTGCTTATAGAAGATCAAAGACAAGCTGAAAGCGGGTAGACTGTCTTTATGGCAGTTTGCTTTCCAGAAGATTGTTTAAAGATGGAAGTTCATTTCTGATTGAAATTTTAGTTATAATCTATATTAATTATCAACAGATTAAGCCATCATGGTATATAAGTATATAAAATTGAAAAATGGCAGAAAGCTTTTGAACTTTATATTCGGTAAATGATCAGTATAATAAAAGTCAGGGGAATGGTAATGAAGCTTAGACAGAAACTCTTATTGGATAAAATTGATCGAATGGGCAGCGTTGACCTCAGTGAACTTGCGGAATGTTTTTTTGTCAGCGAAAAGACAATTCGCAATGATATCCAGGAGATCAATGATTACATGAAAAAACAGGATAACAAATTGTGCTTTGAAATTTCCAATGGAATGGTTTCCTTTATTGGTGATGAAGGTTCTAAAATGACGATCAGACAGCATGGCGCCGTTGATAATTATTATCTTTACAAGCTTTCGGGAGAAGAACGGGTATTTGTTATTATCGCCCAGCTGATCTGCAGTGATTCTTATATTACGATAGATCATTTGGCAAATCAGCTGTATGTCAGCCGGGGAACGATCAATTCAGATCTGGTCCGTATTAAGCAATGGTGCAAAAACAATAACATCAATATTCAATTTATCAAAAGCAAAGGCATCCGGATGGAAGAAAGCGAAAAAAAGAAACGCGAGATTTTAACGGGGCTAATCAGCGACCACATGCACATAGGCGGATTTGATGACAGCCATTGGGAAGCAATGAATTTGTACCATAAGATGTTTAAAGACATCGATATCTCCGTTATCAAAGAAAGCGTACTGACGGCTGAAGAAAAATTCAACTATATTCTTTCAGACGATGGATATGAAGAGCTAGTCGTTCAGATAGCATTTTCCATTATCAGGGACAAAACCCATCCTTTACAGTTAAAGGGAGCAAAAAATGCTATACCATCGAGCCGGTTGGAATACGATATGGCGCAGTTTATTGTAGATCAGATCAACCAAAGGCTTCACGCGGAGCTGGCCCGGGATACAGTCGATTATCTGTCAGAACATATCAATGGCGAAGCCTTGCACTCGATGATCGAATATGAAGAAACAAAGCTTCCGTACATTCAGATTATTGCGGAGCAAATGACTGTAAGTGTGGGAAAAACGCTGAATTTTGATTTTCACTGCGATAAAACGCTTTATAACAGGCTTGTAAAACATCTTTGTTCTGCAATACGCTCAGTAAAAAATGGAATTACCATGGATAACCCGCTGAAAAAGACGCTGATTCAGGAAAATGCTACGCTTTTCGAAGCGATTAAAAAAAGCAGCGGTCCCTTACGGCAGTTTATTGGAATGGATATTTCAGATGATGAGTTTTCCTATTTATTGATCTATTTCGCGAGCACCATGGAAAGTACAAGTCAGACTCTTAAAAAGCGCAACCCCACGGTGGCGGTGCTCTGTAATACGGGCCATGGCACAGCACAGCTGGTAGTTGAGGAATTAAAGCAATACTTTAGCTTTGACATTAAATATGTGCTTGCCGCCCATCAGTTGGCAAGGGTGCAGAAAAAACAAATTTTTGATTTTGCTATTACCACCATTCCGCTAAAAACCGATTTGCCTTTTGTTTTGGTAAGCCCTATTATTCGCCGGCCGGATATTGAGAAAATCAATCAGATGATGATCAATCTGGGGTTTATCAGTGCTGACCAGGCTCCGGAATCCTTCGGGGACGATTTCAAACCTTGTTTGAAATCAAGTTTAGCAGATGGCATCCGGCTTTTGCTGAAAAAATATGATTCGGGTGAAGAGCTGCAATTGGCGGATCAGGTTCAGAATACATTGAATAAATATAAAAATTATCAAAAAAACGTACATTTAAAGGAGAAAAAACAACCGATGCTGAGCGATGTATTAAAAATTGGTTATATTGAACTTGATGTCATGGCGGAGGATTGGAAGGAAGCCGTAAGGGCAGGCGGTGAAATTCTTTTCCGCAACGGAGTGGTTGCAAAGTCATATATTGAGGCGGCAATTCAGAATGTTATGGATTTAGGCCCTTATATTGTGCTTACAAAAGGAGTGGCAATTCCGCACGCGGGTAAGAAATTCGGGGTATACAGCACCGCAATATCGTTTGTTCGGTTAAAAACACCGGTTTGTTTTGGCAACAAAGAGAATGATCCTGTCAAGTATATTTTCACCTTGGCGACGATAGACTCTTCTTCGCACCTGGTTGCTTTAAAGGATTTGGTGTCATTATTTGATCATCCGGAGTTTTTCCAGGTTCTTGACCAGGCTGAAACTCCAGAAGATATTATAGCTTATATCAAAAATTTTGAAATGGAGAAGGAGTGTGAATAATGAAAAAGGGATTGGTTGTCTGCAGAACAGGCATGGGCAGCTCCATGATGCTTTGTATTAAGCTTAATAGTGTCATTGAGAAGAATGATTTTCCATTGGAGTTGGAGCATGATGTTTTAAGCGGGGTGGGTACGCATCGTCCCGATGTCGTGATCATTATGAATGACCTGGCTGAGGAATTTGAAGGAAAGGATATGTATGTAATCGGAATAAAGGATATCATGGACACCAAGTACATGGAACAGGAACTGAGAAAGTTCTTTGAAAAATGCGGAGAAAAGCTAACAAAATAACTTGAGAATAGGGGAGGTTTTTTAATGTCTGTCATAAAGGCAATATTAAACTTTATTGTTTTTGATCTTCTTTCACAGGCATCTATTTTAGTCGGTTTAATGGCTCTTGTAGGATTGGTTTTACAGAAGAAGAAACCCGTGCAAGTCATTACAGGCACGGTTAAAACGATTGTCGGTTTTCTGATTTTCGGCATTGGCTCAACAGCAGCACAGGGGGCGCTTTCCTCTTTTCAAACCCTTTTTACCAAGGGCTTTCATGTACAGGGTGTCCTTCCTTTGGCTGAAGCCGTAACAGGACAGGCACAGACCAAGTTTCCCATGGTCATTGCTCTGGTAATGGTTTGCGGGTTTGCTTTGAATCTACTGATTGCCAGATTTACGAAATTTAAATTTATTTTCCTGACCGGCCAGCATAATCTGTTCCTTGCCGCTATGCTTACCATTTTGTTTAAAGCCCTTGGCTTCAGCGATTTGGCCACTATCATCACCGGCGCGGTGCTTCTTGGATTTTCGGCGGCGATGTTCCCTGCGCTGGCACAGCCTTACATGAGAAAAGTCACGGGCAATGATGAGATTGCAATCGGCCATTATTGCACCATTGCCTACGCGCTGTCAGGCTGGCTTGGCAGTAAGGTCGGAAAGCCGGAGGAAAGTACTGAAAATTTGAAGCTGCCGGGTTGGCTTTCCATTTTTAAGGACTATATCGTTTCCGTTACGCTTTCCATCGGTATTTTCTATTATGTCTGTCTCTTATACACATCTGACGCTGCCGACGAATTAGACGGTG
>UREO01000013.1 GCA_900546895.1 uncultured Oscillospiraceae bacterium | reverse complement strand
ATAGGATAATAACTGTGGTATTTTTTTCAAACAAAACCCTCCGACTCTTCTTAACAGATACCATTTTTTTAATTTTCTTATTTGAAATCTAATTAAGGTATAGCACCATTTTTCCCATAAGTCAATATAATTTCAGATTTTAATTTTTTTGATTCATCAATAGCTTTCAAAATATCAATAGCAGCGTTATATCAAAAGAAGTGCTTTTCCTTTTTGTTCCGTTTGACAACCGTGCTTTTCTGTGCTACACTAGTAAAAATATATTTTTACACGCAGAGATGGAGAAAGTAACCCTTCCGAAGGCATACAGAGAAGCTTTTGCGGCTTTGCCGCGCTGAAAAAAAGCGGGCGGGAGGCCGGGTGAAAATGGCTCCTGAGCGGCGCACCGAGACCGGATTTCCGGTTTAGGCTGCGACGGGATTTCCCGTTACAGAAAGCGGGTATAGACGGTGTCCGGCACTGTAATACCCTGAGAGGCCCGTTTCGCAAGGGACGGGTGAATTTGAAGTGGTAACACGGGATTTGGAATCTCGTCTTCATCGGGCACGGCGCCTGTGGAGGCGGGGTTTTTTTATTTTCCGGGACACTGAAAGGAACAAAGCCATGAAAATCAGCGAAATTCTGAACAGCGACAGGATCACGGTTTCCTGCGAGCTGTTCCCACCGAAAAAAGACGACGATATTGCCCGGGTGAACGAGGTTGTGCGCGACATTTCCGCGCTCAGGCCCGATTTCATGAGCGTTACCTACGGTGCGGGCGGCGGCACGTCCCGGAACACGACCCGTATCGCGGCGGAAATTCAGAACTGCGGCGTGACCGCGCTGGCGCACTTGACCTGTGTTTCCTCCACCAAGGAGGAAGTCGGGCAGATATTATCCGGGTTAAAAGAACATCATATTGAAAATATTCTGGCGCTGCGCGGCGATATTCCTCAAAATTCCGATTTCCCGTCCCCCGGCCAGTACCGCTACGCCGGCGAGCTGGTCAGGCAGATCAGGGAATACGGCGGGTTCTGCATCGGCGCGGCCTGCTACCCCGAGGGGCACGTCGAGTGCGCCCGCCGGGAGGACGACATAAACTACTTGAAGCAAAAGGTGGACAGCGGCTGCGACTTTCTGACTACGCAGATGTTTTTTGACAACAATATTCTCTACCAGTTCCTGTACCGGATTCTGGCGAAGGGGATTCATATCCCGGTGGTGGCGGGCATCATGCCTGTGACCAACAGCGGCCAGATCAGGCGGATCTGCGCGCTTTCCGGCACGGAGCTGCCGCCGCGCTTCAAGGCGATCGTAGATAAATTCGCCGACAAGCCCGCCGCCATGAAACAGGCGGGCATCGCCTACGCGACGGAGCAGATCATCGACCTGATTTCCAACGGCGTCAGCGCGATTCATATTTATACGATGAACAAGCCGGATATCGCGGCAAAAATCATGGATAATTTATCGGAGATCATCAGGGAATGAAAGAGACGGAAGAAGTGCTGCGCTACCTTGGCTACCGCGGCAAGCCCGCGGATGAGCGCACCTTGCTTACAATTGAATCCTGCATCAGCGAGCTGCGGGCCGCGCTCACTCCCCGCAGCCTCAGCCTGCTTCTGCCGGCGGAGTTCGACGGGGACGCGGTGCTGCTCGGAAATCTGAGGGTGGAAAGCAGGGATTTGAGGAATCATCTCTCCGGCTGCGGGGAAGCGTACCTGTTCGCGGCCACGCTTGGCACGAAAGCGGATTTTCTTTTGGAGCGCGCCTCCAAAATCGACATGAGCCGCGCCGTAGTGCTGCAGGCCTGCGCCGCCGCGCTGACAGAGAGCGTCTGCGACGAAGCGGAACAGGAGCTTTCCGCCGAGGCGTCAAAGCGCGGGCTGTTTCTGCGGCCCCGGTACAGCCCCGGCTACGGGGACTTTTCCATCCTGCATCAGCGTGATCTTCTGGGGATTTTACAGGCGCAGAAAAAAATCGGCCTTGCCATGACGCAGGACAGTATGCTGGTGCCGACAAAATCCGTTACCGCGGTCATTGGCCTGACCGCGGAGCAGACGACCTGCCACATTGCGAAGTGCATGGGCTGCAAGTCTTTGAATTGTCCGTTCAGAAAGGACTGATCTCATGGGAATACTGAAAGACGTGGGGAAGCGTATCGTCTTTTTTGACGGCGGCATGGGTACCCTTTTACAGGAAAACGGTCTTGGCCCCGGCGAGCTGCCGGAGCTGTGGAACCTGACCCGCCCCGAACTGATCAAAGAAATTCACAGCAGGTACCGCGCGGCGGGCGCGGATATCCTGACCACCAACACCTTCGGCGCAAACCCCCTCAAGCTGCACGGCTGCGGCCGTACTACGGAGGAAATCGTGGCTGCAGCGGTGGGCCTTGCCAGAGAAGCCGCCCCCGGCGCGCTGGTCGCCATGGACATCGGCCCGACCGGAAAGCTGCTCAGGCCGCTCGGCGACCTCGATTTTGAGGACGCCGTTTCCGCCTTTTCCCGGGCCGCCGCCGCGGGGGAAAAAGCCGGGGCCGACCTGATCCTGATCGAGACCATGAGCGATACCTACGAGTGCAAGGCCGCCGTGCTCGCCGCAAAGGAAAGCACCCGCCTGCCCGTTTTTGTCACGATGGTCGTGGATGAGCAGGGCAAGCTGCTGACCGGCGGGGACATCCCGGCGGCGGTCGCGCTGCTGGAGGGTCTCGGGGTGGACGCCGTGGGGCTCAACTGCGGGTTCGGCCCCGGGCAGATGAAAAAATTCCTTCCGCAGATAACGGAAGCATGTTCCCTGCCCGTGATCGTGAACCCCAACGCCGGACTGCCCCGCACTGAAGGGGACAAAACCGTGTTCGACGTAAATCCGGAGGAATTCGCCGCCGTCATGGAGGAAATCGCGAAGGAGGGAGCCTGGATTCTGGGCGGCTGCTGCGGCACGACCCCGGAGCATATCGCGGCGGTGGTGCGGCGGTGCAAAGACCTTTCCCCGCGCCCCGTCGCCCCGAAAAACCGCACGGTGGTTTCCTCGTTCGCCCGGGCGGTCGTGTTCGGCAAAAAGCCGGTGCTGATCGGCGAGCGCATCAATCCCACGGGCAAATCCCGGCTGAAACAGGCGCTGCGCGGCAACGACATGGATTACCTGCTGCGGGAGGCGATCACCCAGCAGGAAAACGGCGCCCATATTCTCGACGTAAATGTCGGCCTGCCGGAAATCGACGAGCCCGCGCTCCTTCGCCGCGCGGTTATGGAAATTCAGGGGATTTCCGATCTTCCGCTTCAGCTCGACACCTCCGACCCGAAGGCGATGGCTGGCGCCATGCGCATTTACAACGGCAAGCCGCTGATCAATTCGGTCAACGGGAAGGCCGAATCGATGGAGGCGATCTTCCCGCTCGTGAAAAAATACGGCGGCGCCGTGATCGCGCTGACGCTGGACGAAAACGGGATTCCGACCACAGCACAGGGCCGGTTTGAAATTGCGGAAAAAATCGTGAAAACGGCCCGGGAATACGGGATTGACAAAAAAGATCTGGTTTTCGACACGCTGGCTATGACTATCAGCGCCGGTCAGGAAAACGCCGCCGTTACGCTGGAAGCCCTGCGGCTGATCCGCGACCGGCTGGGCATCCACACCTCGCTCGGCGTTTCCAATATTTCGTTCGGTTTGCCCCAGCGGGAACACATCAACGCCGCGTTTTTTACGATGGCGCTCCAGAACGGGCTGGGGGCCGCGATCGTCAACCCCAATTCCGCCGCGATGATGGACGCGTACCATGCGTACTGTGCGCTCAGCGGCAGCGACGAGAAGTGCATGGACTATATCGCCCGCTATTCGGCGCAGAAAACGGAAGCCGCGCCGCCGCCTGCCGCGGGGGAAATTTCCCTGCTGGACGCGGTGGTGCGCGGCTTGAAGGAAAGCGCGCACGCGGCGGCGCTCCGGCTGGTGGAAACGGAGGAACCGCTCGCCATCATCAATACCCAGATGATTCCCGCGCTTGACCGGGTGGGAAAGGATTTCGAGCAGGGCGCGCTGTTCCTGCCCCAGCTTCTGATGAGCGCGGAGGCCGCCAAGTCGGCGTTTGAGGTGATCCGGGGGAAAATGACCGTCAACGGGGAGCAGACGAAGAAGGAAAAAATCATCCTCGCGACCGTCAAGGGCGATATCCACGATATCGGCAAAAATATCGTCAAGGTTCTGCTGGAAAATTACAGCTACGACGTGATCGACCTTGGCAAGGACGTCCCCCCCGAAACGGTGGTGGACGCGGCGGCGGCGGGCGGCGTGAAGCTGGTCGGGCTCAGCGCGCTGATGACGACCACCGTTTCCAATATGGCGGAGACCATCCGCCAGCTGCACGAAAGGGTGCCGGACTGCCGGGTGATGGTCGGCGGCGCGGTGCTCACGCCCGAGTACGCGCAGCAGATTCACGCGGACGCCTATTCCAGGGACGCGATGGGTTCGGTGCATTACGCGCAGAAGCTGTTCGGCGGGGAGTGACGCCGTTTCGATACCAAAAAGCTGCCGGGGAATTTTCCCCCGGCAGCTTTTCTATATCGAAGTCAGGCTTCGCCTGCCAGCTCCTCAAAGAGAGGGCCAAGCCCCTGCCTCCCTCTGTGAGGGAGGTGTCGCGCCCGGCGCGACGGAAGGAGTGCCTGCACTGATTTAACATATTACTGTCTGAGAGCATCGCCGTAGGCGCGTGCCGACCGCATGGTCTCAGCTATCCCCGAAAATCTCTTTTTTCAGGCGCTTTCCGGTCGGCGTGGCGGCAAGCCCGCCCTCGGAGGTCTCCTTCAGGCTGCGGGGCATCGCGTCGCCGATCCGTTTCATCGCGACGATGACCTCGTCGGCAGGAATCGCGCTCTGGATTCCGGCCAGCGCCAGCTCCGCGCCCACAAACGCGTTGGCCACGCCCATGGCGTTGCGCTTGATGCACGGGATTTCCACCAGCCCCGCCACCGGGTCGCACACAAGGCCCAGAATATTTTTCAGCGCGATGGCACAGGCGTGCTCCGCCATCTGCGGGGTTCCGCCCGCCAGCTCCGTCAGCGCCGCCGCTGCCATGGCGGAGGCCGCACCGCATTCCGCCTGACAGCCGCCCTGCGCGCCGGAAATGCTCGCGTTGTTGGCGATCACCATGCCGAACGCGGAGGCGGTGAACAGCGCCATCACCACGTCGCGCTCCGGGAGCTCCCGGTCCTCCATCACCGTCAGCAGCGCCGCGGGGATGATCCCGCAGGAGCCGGCGGTCGGCGCGGCGACGATTTTGCCCATACAGGCGTTGCTCTCCGAAACCGCGAGCGCGCGCACCAGCGCGTTGCCGAACACTTTTCCGCAAAGGGTGCGGCCCTTGTCCACCGCCTGTTTCATTTTGTACGCGCCGCCGCCCGAAAGCCCGCTCACCGAGCGCATATCCGGGTCAATGCCGTCCTCGACGGACTGCTGCATCACCCGGAAGCTTTCCAGCATCGTCCGGTATATTTCCGGCTCCTGCTTTTCCAGCTCGCGCGCCTGGTCCTCCAGGACGATCTCCGATATTTTTTTATTTTCGCGGGCGGCCGCGCCCACAAGGTCTTCCACCGAATAATAAATACCCATCTTCCATCAGACCTTCCCGATTCTTGGTTTCTCAGCCGCGTCAGTCCGGCCGCAGCATGGTCGAGCGGACGACGTCCGGCAGCTTTTCGATTCCTGCGTTGCTTTCCCGGCTGAATTCGCCGTCGACCTCGATGGTCATCAGCGCCGTTTCCCCCTTGTGCCCGCGGGTCAGCTTAAAGTTGCCGATGTTAACCCCCTGCGAGGCAATGTAGTTCGTCACGTGCGCGATCACCCCGGGCACGTCCCGGTGCAGGATCAGAAGCGTGGTCTGCTGCCCGGTGACGTCCACCTTCATTCCGTTGATTTCGCTGATAACGATGTTTCCGCCGCCCACGGAAGCGCCCTGCACGGTCGCGGTGTTCCTTTGCCCGTCCGTCAGGGTAATTACCGCCGTATTGGGGTGAGCCCCCTCGATTTCGCCTTTTTCAAAGACGACGGAAAGGTTCCGTTCCTTCGCGAGCGCAAGGCTGTCACGGATGCGGGTGTCGCTCGGCGACATGCCCATGATTCCGGCGACAAGGGCTTTGTCCGTTCCGTGCCCCCGGTATGTTTTCGCAAAGGAGCCGTACAGCAGAATGTGCGCGCTCACGGGCTTTCCGTCCAGCAGCGCGCCGGCGATCCGGCCGATTCTTACGGCGCCCGCCGTGTGGGAGCTTGACGGGCCGATCATTACCGGCCCGATAATATCAAAAACGTTCATAAAGAAGCCTCCGCCGCCGCATTTTATGGGAATGATTCCAATTTACGCTGCTATTATAACATAATGCACAGGGGTTGGAAACGGTCTTTTTTGGTGGATTGTATATTATCATGCCCGGGACATAAAATAATATTTGTAAAAAAATTCCAATATTTACTTTGAACCTCAAAACTTTGTTGACAAAGCGACCCTTTTTTGATATAATTAATAAATATTTTGAACTTCAAAATAAATGGTGAAAGGAGGGAACTGCATTGAATAACGAATACTCCCAGATCAATAGTTTTCTTGTAAAAGTATTTAACGAGGTGCTGAGAACGGAAGAGGCAAGCCTGAAAACCAAGGAATCCCACAACCTTTCCATGCGGGAAATGCATGTGATCGAGGCGGTGTGCGACGGTACGCAGGCAGGCAAAAATACGGCTTCGGATATCGCGTGCTCCCAGAGAATCACCGCGGGTACGCTGACGACGACCATCAACACGCTGGTAAAAAAGGGCTTTGTCCAGCGGCAGCAGGACCAGCGCGACAAAAGAGTCGTCCGTATCTTCCCGACCGAAAAAGGAAAAAGTGTAAATGAAGTTCATTCCTCTTTTCACCACAAAATGGTTTCCGCGATCATGTCCGCCATGACAGAGGACGAACTGGCCATGTTTGTAAAGGGGCTGGCCGCGGTGAAAAACTTTTTTGAAAGCAACAAAAAATAGTGGAGGGTTTCTATGGCTATTAAGATTATAACGGACAGCACGTCTGACATTGCCCTTGACCGCCAGGCCGAGCTCGGGATCGAAATTATTTCCCTGAGCGTGCATTTCGGCAACAGGGAATATGTGGACGGCGTGGACCTTACCAAACCGCAGTTCTTTCAGATGCTTCACGACAGCCCGGAGCTTCCCACCACGGCACAGGTCAACCCCGAACGGTTTGAAAAATTATTTGAAAAATACAGAAATAGCGGCGACGAGGTAATCGGTATTTTTATTTCCAGCAAGCTCAGCGGGACCTATCAGTCCGCGGTGATCGCCAAACAGGCGCTGGGAGCGGAAAATATCCATCTGATCGATTCGCTGACCGTCAGCTTCGGCCTGGCGCTTCTGGTTTATGAGATGATCAAGCTGAGGGACGCCGGAAAAACCGCAGCGGAAATCTGTTCCGCGGTGGAAGAGCTGAAAAGGAAGCAGAAATTTTACGCCATTATCGATACGCTGAAATATCTGAAAATGGGAGGCAGGCTGTCAGCCTCCTCCGCTTTCCTCGGTTCCATGCTCCACATCAAGCCGATTGTCATAATCGAAAACGGTGAGATCAAGGCGTTTGACAAAAAGAAGGGGCATAAAGCGGCCTCTCTGCGCATTGCGGAGATGATGGAGAAGGAAAAACCGGACCCCGCTTACATTATCGTTTTCGGCGACACCGATTCCCCTCAGTTTCTGAACCTTCTGAAGGACGCGGCGGGATCCGCAGCCGACCTTTCGGACAGCGTGACCGTCGCTCTAGGGTCGGTCGTCGGCACTCACGGCGGGCCGGGCTGCGTGGGCGTAACCTATATTGCGCAGGGGGATTCCTGACGCGGAACACGGAGGAAAAGAATGAGCTTTACGATCATCGGTACGGGAAGCGCGTTTCCGGCGTGCACAAAGACCAACGGGGAACTGTCGCTTTTAATTGATACTTCGGATGAATGGATCTCAACGCGCACAGGGATCAAAAGCAGGCACATTTCCACTTCGGAAACCCTGTGCGACTATGCCGCCGAAGCGGCGGCGCGTGCGCTGAAAGACGCTTCCACGGCGCCGGAGGAACTGGACTTGATCCTCTGTTCCACCGCGCGGGGCGATCATATAACACCGTCTCTTGCATGCGAAATCCAGCAAAGGCTGGGTGCGGTCTGTCCGGCGTTCGACCTGAACGCGGCCTGTACCGGCTTTGTCTACGCGCTGGATGTCGCTTTTTCTTATTTTTCGGCAAACAGGGCGAAAAAAATTCTGATTGTGTCGGCGGAGGCCATGTCCAGGCTGCTGGACTGGCAGGACCGCTCCACCTGCGTGTTATTCGGCGACGGAGCCGGCGCGGCGGTGCTGGCCCCGGGGGACAGCCTGCTTTCCATCAAAATCGGGGCGAAGGGCGACGCCGCCCCGCTCTACGCGGAAAACACACAGGGCAACTGCCCGTATTCTCAGATAAAACAGGTGGACCCGTACCTGAAAATGAACGGTAAGGATGTTTATAAATTCGCCGTGGCCGCTATGTGCGGCGACCTGACACAGGTCATCCGCGAAGCGGGGCTGACGGAGGCGGACGTGGACTTTGTCCTGCCCCATCAGGCAAACCTGCGGATTATCGATGCGGCGATTGGCAAGCTTTCCATTGCGCCGGAAAAATACCGGCACAATATTGAACGGTTCGGCAACACCTCCTCGGCGAGCATTCCCATCCTGCTGGATGAGCTCAACCGCGCGGGGGAGCTGCACGCCGGAAACATCCTGGCGCTGACCGCTTTTGGCGGCGGCATGACCACCGGGGCCTGTATCCTCCGCTGGGGGCGAACAGACGGTTCCGACCAGAAAGACAAGGAGGACTGCAGATGATCAAAACACCATTGTGTGAACTGCTCGGGATCGAATATCCCATTCTACAGGGAGGAATGGCCTGGATCGCGGACGCTTCCCTTGCCGCCGCGGTTTCCAACGGCGGCGGGCTGGGCCTGATTTCCGCCATGAACGCGAACGCGGAATGGGTGAAAGGCGAAATCCGCAAGGCGAAAATGCTGACGGACAAACCGTTCGGCGTTAATATCATGCTGATGAGCCCTTACGCGCAGGAGGTCGCCCGGCTTGTCATCGACGAGGGGGTGCCGGTGGTAACGACCGGCGCGGGAAACCCCTCGCAATATATGGCCGCGTGGCTGGAAGCGGGCGTCAAGGTGCTGCCCGTGGTGGCTTCCACCGGCATCGCAAAGCGCGTCGCGCGGTGCGGCGCGGTCGCCGTCATTGCCGAGGGTTGCGAATCGGGCGGCCACATCGGCGAGCTGACCACCATGACGCTGGTGCCGCAAGTGTGCGACGCGGTGGATCTCCCCGTGGTCGCGGCGGGCGGCATTGCGGACGGCCGGGGAATCGCGGCGGCTTTTTTGCTCGGTGCGGCCGGCGTGCAGGTCGGAACCCGGTTTTTGGTGGCGAACGAATGCGGGGTCCATCAGAATTATAAGAATAAAATCCTTCACGCGAAGGATATCGATACCCTGACGACCGGCAAGCGCACCGGGCATCCGGTGCGGGCGCTGAAAACCGCCTTTACCCGTGAATTTGCCAAAAAGGAATACGCCGTCGGCGTTTCTTCAGAGGATCTGGAGGCGTTCGGCTCCGGTGCGCTGCGCCGCGCCGCCGTGGAGGGCGACGAGAAAAACGGATGCTTTATGGCGGGCCAGATCGCGGCCATTGTCGACAAGGAGCAGCCCGCGGCGGAGATCATCCGGGAAATGTTCGGGGAAGCGGAAACTGTGTTGGGTGGTGCCGGAAGATGGATAAAATAGCGTTCGTTTTTTCCGGGCAAGGCACCCAGTACGGCGGTATGGGCAAAGACCTTTGTGAAAACAGCCCCGCCGCGAAAGAGGTGTTTGACCGGGCCGACGCGCTGCGGCCCGGAACCTCCGCGCAGTGCTTCGGCGGCACGCAGGAGGAACTGAATCAAACTATCAACACGCAGCCCTGCGTGTTCTGCGTGGACCTGGCGGCGGCACAGTGTCTGAAAGCCGAAGGGGTTACCCCCGACGCGGTCGCGGGTTTTTCGCTGGGCGAGGTCGCGGCGCTGACCTTTGCCGGGGCGTTCGGCCCGGACGAGGGAATCCGGCTGGTGTGCCGGAGGGCGGCGCTGATGCAGGACGCCGCGGAAAAGCACCCGAGCGGCATGGCCGCAGTGCTGAAGCTTCCGGTGGAAACCGTAAGGGAGCTTTGCGGCAGATATGAAAGCGCTTATCCGGTCAATTACAACTGCAAGGGGCAGACCGTCGCCGCGGTTTCCAAAAGCGCGATGGACGCTTTCTGCGCGGACGTACAGAAAGCGGGCGGCAGAGCCGTTCCCCTGGCGGTCAGCGGCGGGTTCCACTCCCCGTTTATGAACGAGGCGGCAAAAAAGCTGCTTCTGGAGCTGGAAACGACGGAGATGAAAACGCCTTCCCTGCCGGTTTATTCCAACGTAAACGCAAAGCCCTACGGGGAAAATGGAAAAATCACGCTGTCGGAGCAGGTCAACCACCCCGTTTACTGGCAGAAGTCCGTGGAAAACATGATCGCGGACGGAATCGATACCTTTGTGGAAGTCGGCCCCGGGAAAACCCTGTGCGGCCTGATTAAAAAAATCTCTTCGCAGGTGCGCATCCTCAATGTTGAAAACTTTGCGGACGCGCGGGCCGCCGCGGAAGAGTTAAGGAGGACCTCATGCTGAAAGGAAAAACGGCCGTCGTTACCGGCGGCTCCAGAGGAATCGGCAAAGCCATCGCGCTGAAGCTGGCGCAGGAAGGCGCCGACGTCGCCGTTCTTTACGCCGGAAACGAAGCGGCGGCACAGGAGACCTGTTCCCTGACCGGGCAGTGCGGCGTAACGGCGAAAGCCTACCGGTGCGACGTTGCGGACGACCGGCAGACCAAAGAAACGGTCGCCGCGATCCTTTCCGACTTCGGCGGAATCGATATTCTGGTCAACAACGCGGGCGTCGTGCGGGACGGGCTGATTCTCTCGATGAAGGAGGAGGACTTCGACACCGTGGTCAATACGAACCTCAAGGGCGCATTCCATATGATTAAACATACTTACCGCCACTTCATGAAAAAAAGAAGCGGCAGGATTATCAATATCACCTCCGTTTCCGGCATAACGGGAAACGCCGGTCAGGCTAACTATTCCTCCGCGAAGGCCGGACTGATCGGCCTGACCAAATCCACGGCGAAGGAGCTTGCCGCGCGGAACGTGACCTGCAACGCGATTGCCCCCGGCTTTATTGACACCGATATGACCGCCGCGCTGACGGATAAGGTCAGGGAAGCCGCCGTGGAGGCCATTCCGTTAAAGCGCATGGGCACCCCCGGCGACGTTGCCGCGCTGGCGGCGTTTCTGGCGGGGGACGAGGCGGGATATCTTACCGGCGAGGTCATTAAAATGGACGGCGGCCTCTGCATGTGATAACGTCAACCGCGCTGTATGCGGAGAATCGAGGATACAATGGCTTATTTTGATCAGAAACCACTCGTCATCGGCGACCTTGTGGCTCAGACCCCCGTTGTGCAGGGAGGAATGGGCGTCGGGATTTCCCTTTCCGGGCTTGCCTCCGCCGTGGCGAACGAGGGCGGAATCGGCGTGCTTTCCGCCGCGGTCGTCGGCATGATGCATCAGACCGGTCCCAGCGCCCGGGACAACATTGCCGCGCTCCGGGAGGAAATCCGCCGGGCGCGCGCAAAGACCAAGGGCGTGCTGGGCGTCAACGTGATGGTTGCGCTGAGCGACTTCGGCGAAATGGTGAAAACCTCCGTCGAAGAGGGCATCGACGTCATTTTCGCGGGCGCGGGCCTGCCGCTGAACCTGCCCTCCTTTGTGGGAAAGGGCTGTAAAACCAAGCTGGTGCCGATTATTTCCTCCGCCCGTGCGGTCAGGACGATTGCGAAATGGTGGAAGGAAAAATACAATTATACCCCCGACGCGTTTGTCGTCGAAGGACCTATGGCAGGCGGTCATCTGGGCTTTCATAAGGAACAGATCGACGACCCGGAGTACCGGCTGGAAAAGCTGGTGCCGCAGGTGTTGGAGGCGGTTCGCCCGCTCGAGGAGCGGGCGGGGCGCAAAATCCCCGTAATCGCCGCTGGCGGGATTTTCAGCGGCGCGGATATCCGGCGGTTTTTCGATCTGGGCGCTTCCGCGGTGCAGATGGCTACCCGCTTCGTGGCCACCGAGGAATGCGACGCGGACATCGCCTTTAAAAACGCCTATGTCACCTGTAAAAAGGAGGATATCGGCATTATCCAAAGCCCCGTGGGCATGCCCGGCCGCGCCATTGTGAACGGGTTCCTTCAGCAGGCCGCACAGGGGGAGAAGCACCCCACCGGCTGCCCGTTCCACTGCATTATTACCTGCAAGCAGAAGGAAAGCCCCTACTGCATCTCCATGGCGCTGATCAACGCCGGCAGGGGCAGGATGGAAAACGGCTTTGCGTTTATCGGAGCGAACGGCTATAAGGTGAAAGAGATCGTATCGGTCAAAAAGCTGTTCGAGACTCTTTCAGAGGAGTACCGGCAGAGTAAAGACGGCGCGCTTGCCGCAGTAAGAGAGGAATCAATATGAAAAGAGTGGTTGTTACCGGGATGGGCGTGATTTCGCCCGTCGGAAATACCGTGGAATCGTTCTGGGACAGTCTGGTGGAAGGCCGGAGCGGAATCGATTTTATCACGAAATTCGATACTGCCGATTATAAGGTGAAAATCGCGGCGGAGGTCAAGGGATTTGATCCGCACGATTATATGGAAAAGGGCGAAATCCGCAAAACAGACCTGTTCTCGCAGTATGCCGTTGCCGCCGCCGCACAGGCGGTGGAGGACAGCGAAATCCTTGGCAAGGTCGAGCCCGAGCGGTTCGGCGTTTACGTCGGTTCCGGAATCGGCGGCATGAGCACCTTCATAAACGAGTGTGGCAAGCTGCTCAAGGGCGGGCCGAGAAAGGTTTCCCCCCTCTTTGTCCCGATGATGATTTCCAACATGGCGTCGGGCAATATTGCCATCAAATACAACGCGCAGGGTCCTAGCCTTCCGGTCGTGACCGCCTGCGCGACCTCCACCAACGCGGTGGGCGAAGCGTTCCGCTCCATCCGTTTCGGGTACGCGGACGTCATCCTTGCGGGCGGCGCGGAAGCGACCGTCAATCCGCTTGCCATCGCGGGCTTTACCAACTGCATGGCGCTCTCTACCAAAAATATCCCCGAAGAATCCTCCATCCCGTTCGACAAGCGCCGCGACGGCTTTGTCATGGGCGAGGGCGCGGGAATTCTGGTGCTGGAGGAATATGAGCACGCAAAGGCCCGCGGCGCGAAGATTTACGCGGAAGTCAGCGGCTACGGCAACACCTGTGACGCGCACCATATTACGGCTCCTCACCCGGAGGCCGTCGGCGGCGCAAGGGCAATTTCCCTCGCCATGGAGGAAGCCGGGCTGCAGGAAGAGACGGAAATCTATATCAACGCGCACGGTACGGGGACTCCGCTCAACGATAAATCCGAAACCATTGCGATCAAAAAGGCGCTGGGCGACAGGGCGTACCGTGTCTGCATCAGCTCCACCAAGTCCATGACCGGCCACATGCTCGGTGCGGCGGGCGCGATCGAGGCGATCGCCTCCGTGCTTACCCTGAAAAACGGGGTGATCCCCCCGACCGTCGGCTACCGCGAAAAAGATGAGGACTGTGACCTTGACTATGTGCCGAACACCGCAAGGGAAAAGGACGTCAATGCCGCGCTTTCCGTTTCGCTGGGCTTCGGCGGTCACAACGCCTGTATCGCCCTGCGAAAATACCGCGGCGAATAGGACTTGAATGTGGAAAGGACTGGTTTTGGTTTGGATATTCAGCAAATTAAGGAAATCGCGGAGACCATGCGCGAAAACGGGTTGACTTTGGTCGATATCACGCAGGACGGGGCCTCCCTCCGGCTGGAGCGGAAACTTACCTGCGCCGCTCTTCCCGTTCCGACAGCCGTTCCGCCGCAGATCGCGGCTCCCGCGGCTCCCGTCCCCGCGAAGGAATGCGGAGGAGTGGAAGTGAAATCGCCGATCGTCGGCGTGTTTTACGCTTCCGCTTCCCCCGATTCGGAGCCGTACGTACAGGTCGGCAGCCGCGTGAAAAAGGGCGACACGCTCTGTATCATTGAGGCTATGAAGCTGCTCAACGAAATCATCGCGGAGTGCGACGGGGAAATCACCGAAATCTGCGCGGCCAGCGGCCAGGTCGTGGAGTACGCGCAGGTACTGTTCCGGATCAAATAGGAGGCTTTTTTATGAACAGAGAAGAAATCATGAAAATGATTCCCCACCGGGAACCCATGCTGCTGATCGACCGGGTGGAGAAAACCGGGGAAACAACGGCAAAGGGAGCCTATACGGTAAAGGGGGACGAATGGTTTTTAAAGGGGCATTTTCCCGGAAACCCCGTCGTTCCCGGCGTTATTCTGTGCGAAATCATGGCGCAGGCCTGCTGTATTCTGATCGGGAATAAAATCAACGGCCGTACGCCGTATTATACGGGGCTGGATAAGGTGCGCTTCAAGCACACGGTTCTCCCGGGGGATACACTCACAGTCGAGTGCAGCCTGACAAAGGAAAGAGGCCCTTTCTGCTTTGCAAGCGCCAAAGGCTATGTGGGTGAGCAGCTGGCGGTTTCCGGCGAGCTTTCTTTCGCGCTGGTCGGCGGCTGACAGGAAAGGAAGGCTGAAGCTTGTTTTCTAAAATATTGATTGCCAACCGCGGCGAAATCGCCGTCCGCATCATCCGCGCCTGTAAAGAAATGGGGATTTTGAGCGTTGCGGTTTTTTCGGAAGCGGACCGGGATTCCCTGCACGTCAGCCTTGCGGACGAAAGCATCTGCATTGGCCCCGCGCAGGCGAAGGACAGCTATCTGAATATGAGCGCTATCCTCTCCGCCGCCGTGGTAACGGGCGCGCAGGCCATCCACCCCGGTTACGGGCTGCTGTCCGAAAACGCGGACTTCGCGGCGCTCTGTGAAAAATGCGGCATCGCGTTCATCGGGCCGGCCGCCGATCTCATCCGCAAAATGGGCGATAAGGACGCGGCGCGCAAAACGATGCGTGCGGCCGGGGTCCCCGTTGTGCCGGGCTGTGATCTTCTTGACGACCCCGCTTTGATCCGGCAGGAAGCCGACAAAATTGGGTATCCCCTTCTGGTAAAGGCCCGCGCGGGCGGCGGAGGCCGGGGAATTCGCACGGTCAACAGCGCCAAAGAGCTGAAAAACGCCTTTGCCGCGGCTTCAACGGAAGCGCAGAGCGCGTTCGGCGACGGCGCGGTCTATATGGAAAAATATCTGTTTCCGGTAAAGCATATCGAAATGCAGATTTTATGCGACAACTACGGGAACGTCGTCTGCCTGGGCGAGCGGGAGTGCTCCGTCCAGCGCAAACGCCAGAAGCTGCTGGAAGAAAGCCCCTCCCCCGCCGTCGGCGCTGAAACGCGCCGGAAAATGATGGAGGCGGCGGTCAAGGCAGCCCGGGCGGTCAAATACGTCAACGCCGGTACGATCGAATTCCTGATGGATAAAACCGGAAATTTTTATTTTATGGAAATGAATACGAGGCTTCAGGTGGAGCACCCCGTAACGGAGATGGTGACCGGAATCGACCTTGTAAAGTGGCAAATCCGGATCGCGTCCGGCGTGCCTCTCTCCTATCAACAGGAGGATATCAAGATTGAAGGCACCGCGATCGAGTGCCGCATCAACGCGGAAAATCCGCGCGACGGGTTCCGCCCCAGCTGCGGCACCATTTCCTTCCTGCATATTCCGGGCGGGCCGTGGGTCCGTTTTGATACGGCCCTGTATCAGGGCTATCCCGTTCCGCCGTTTTACGACTCCATGATCGGCAAGCTGATTGTGCACGCCAAAACGCGCGAGGAGGCGATCCGCAAAATGCAGGCGGCCCTGTGCGAGCTGGTGATCGAGGGCGTGGAGCACAACGCGGAGCAGCAAATGGATATCCTGAGCGACAGCGACTTTATCGCCGGCGATTATTATACCGATTTGATTGAGAAACGGGGGAACGTTCCGTGCTGAAAAAAGAATTTTTCCGCAAGCCGAAAAACGAGCTTGAAAATTACAACAAGTATCTCAAAACGGTTTCGCCCGATGTTCCGGGCGAAATGTGCGTTTTATGCCCCTCGTGCAAACAGACGCTTTTTACGGGCGCGCTGAATGAAAACAGCAATGTCTGTCCGAAATGCGGGTATCATTTCCGTATGAACGCCCGCCAGCGTATCAGCATGCTGACGGATGAAAACACCTTCGAAGAGCTTTACGGCGGCATTCTTTCCAAAAATCCGATTGATTTTCCCGGCTACCCGGAAAAGATCAAACACGCAAGGCTGGAAAGCGCCGAAAAGGAGGCTGTTGTCTGCGGCACCGCCAAAATCGGCGGAAACGGCTGCGCGCTGTTCGTCATGGAGCCCCGCTTTATGATGGGCAGCATGGGTACGGTAGTAGGCGAAAAAATCACGCGGATTTTCGAGTACGCTCGCGGTCATTCCCTGCCGGTCGTCGGCTGTACCGTTTCCGGCGGGGCCAGAATGCAGGAAGGAATCCTTTCGCTGATGCAGATGGCCAAAACCAGCGGTGCCGTCAAGCTGCACAGCGACGCGGGGAACCTGTACATTGCCGTTTTGACTGACCCGACCACCGGCGGAGTGACCGCCAGCTTTGCCATGGAGGCCGACATCATCCTTGCCGAGCCGAACGCGCTGATCGGCTTTGCCGGGCCGCGCGTGATTGAGCAGACCATCCGCCAGAAGCTGCCTTCGGGCTTTCAGCGGGCGGAATTCCTGTTGGAAAAAGGTTTTGTCGACGCGATTGTGGACCGGAAGAACCAGAGAAAGCAGATTGCAAGGCTTCTTTCCCTGCACACGGGGAGGGAATGCGGATGAGCGCTTATGACAAGGTGGCCGCCGCCCGGGCCAAGGGAAGGCCGACGGGAACGGATTTTATCGCCAATCTCTTTGAGGATTTTGTCGAGCTGCACGGCGACCGCCGTTTCGGGGACGACAAGGCCGTTGTGGCGGGAATCGCCCGGCTGAACACCATGCCGGTGACGGTGGTGGCTCTGGAACGGGGACACGATACCAAGGAAAAGGTTTTCCGAAATTTCGGTTCCGCCCATCCGGAGGGATACCGCAAGGCTCTGCGCCAGATGAAGCTCGCGGAAAAATTCGGCCGTCCCGTGGTGTGCTTTGTGGACACCTCCGGCGCATTCTGCGGCATTGCCGCGGAGGAACGCGGTCAGGGGCAGGCGATCGCCGAAAATCTGATGGAAATGATGACGCTGAGGGTCCCGGTCGTCTCCGTGCTGATCGGTGAGGGCGGAAGCGGCGGGGCGCTCGCGCTCGCCGTTGCCGACGAGGTCTGGATGCTGGAAAATGCCATTTACTCCGTCATCTCCCCCGAGGGATGCGCCAGCATCCTGTGGAAGGATTCCTCCCGGGTGAAAGAGACGTCGGAATGCCTGAAGCTCACCGCGCAGGACCTTCTGGAGCTGAAGGTGATCGAGCGCGTTGTCGGGGAAAGCGGCAGGAATTTCCACAGGACCTATTCGGAGATCAAGCAGTGCCTGTGGGAAACGCTTGTGAGAAACAAGAAGCTTGACCCGGAGGAGCTAATCCGGAAACGCTACGAACGCTTTCGCAGCATCGGCTCCGGACCCGCCGGGAGACCTGCTGATCCCCTCAGGGAGGGGGCCTCTCTTTGCCTCCCTCTGTGAGGGAGTTGCGCGCCCGGCGCGGCGGAGGGAGTAGGCGGTGGCAGATGCCCGATTGAGGGAGTCGGAAATAAAAACGCGTCCTGCAACCGGACTGAAAGCCCGGGCAGGACGCGTTTTTTATGATGATAGGATCATTCTATTCGTACCGCAGGGCTTCGATCGGGTCGAGCTTTGCGGCTTTATTTGCTGGGTAGTAGCCGAAGAAAATGCCGATGGCCATGGAGAAGCCCACGGCGACCGCAATGGCGGAGGGGGTGGGATAAGCCGCCTGCTGCAACAGCAATCCGCCCGCGTAGCCGAGGCCGGCTCCCAGAATGATTCCGAACATGCCCCCGATCAGGCAGATAATCATGGACTCCACAATAAACTGGGTGCGGATAGCGCTGTCCGGCGCACCAAGCGCCTTGCGCACGCCGATTTCCCTTGTGCGCTCCGTAACGGAAACCAGCATGATATTCATGACCCCGATCCCGCCGACCAGCAGCGAAATAGCCGCGATAATGGAAATAGCGAGGGTAAGGGTGTCCATCACCGAATTCATCTCTGAAATTTCCGAATCCAGACTGGTTGCAAAGCATTGAAAAAATTTATTTTTAGCATAAAATGTATTAAAATATTTTTGCGTATCGTCTGCGAACTGAGTATAATCGATTCCGCGCGTAGCCATGACCATCACGCTCTGGTATCCGTCGTCGTCGCCGGTCAGATCCTTTGCGGTCGTAACCGGAATATAAAAGGTGGTACGCGTATCCTGCCGCATGAACATGGAAGAGGAGGCTTCCTGATAAACCCCGACGACCGTGTAGGTCTGATATCCGTAATTGGTTTCCATACGGATTTGCTTGCCGATCGGATTCTCGGCCGGCCCGTACAGCTCCGCAGCCAGCCGCTCGGAAATGACACCGACCTTACTGACGCGCTGCTCGTCTTTTTCGGCGATAAACCGTCCGCGGATCACGGTAATGTTGTCGACCTGCATCGTGCCTTCGTTGACTCCGGAAAGGGAAACGTTGGACGTTTTGTGGCCGTTCTTGATTTTGCCGGTCCCCGCGCCTGCGCTCAACCCGATTGCGGTAATCTTGTCAGCGTATTTCTTTTGGTATTTCGCAATCATATCGGTTGTGATATAATCGTCTTTCGTCATGGCGGTACCGCCGCCGCCCTCCTTGCTGGAAAGATAAACCGAAATGTTGGTAATACCGAAATTTGCAAGCGCGTCGTTGACGGAGGTGGTCATCGCGTTGCCCACGGAGGTGATGGCGATGACGGAGCCGATCCCGATGATAATGCCCAGCATGGTGAGCAAGGCGCGCATTTTATTGGAAATCAGCCCGT
Organism: uncultured Oscillospiraceae bacterium; assembly: GCA_900546895.1. Taxonomy (GTDB): domain Bacteria; phylum Bacillota; class Clostridia; order Oscillospirales; family Acutalibacteraceae; genus Caproiciproducens. The sequence goes on along the minus strand of UREO01000013.1, from coordinate 2,586 downwards.
TAATGGCAAGAGAAATATTTTCAAGCAGATTCATGGCTTGCCTCCTCAAAAACAGGCTGGTTGTCTTTATCGCTCTGGATTCTGCCGTCGTGAATCGTGATGATCCGTTCGGTTTCCATCGCCAGCTCGTTGTTATGCGTAATCAGGACGATGGTTTTCCCCTGCTCCCGATGGAGCTTGTGAAACAGGTCCATAACCAGACGCCCCGTGGTACTGTCCAGCGCGCCGGTCGGCTCGTCCGCAAGAATAATCGCGGGGTCGTTCGCCATCGCGCGGGCAATGGCGATCCGCTGCTTCTGTCCGCCGGAAAGCTCGTTTGGCATATGCTTTGAGCGGTCCTGCATATCCACCATTTCCAGCAGCTCCATTGCGCGGGCGGCTCGCTTTTTGCTCGGCATGCCCGCATAGAGCATAGGAAGCTCCACGTTGCCCAGCGAGGTGGAACGGGGGATCAAATTAAAGGTCTGAAAAACAAACCCGATTTTTTTGTTGCGGATTTCAGACAGCTCGTTACTGCTCATTTTGCCGATCGGAACGCCGTCCAAGCTGTAGTCGCCGGCGGTCGGCCGGTCCAGCGCGCCGATGATATTCATTAAGGTGGATTTTCCTGAACCGGACGCGCCGACAATGGAGACGAATTCCCCTTCATCAATATTCAGGCTGACGCCGTGCAGGATTTCCAGTTCGTTGGGGGTTCCTATGTAAAAGGTTTTGACGATATCGTGCATATCGATTACAGTATTCATGGTCTTATCCCCGCCGCCTTGATTCCGCCGTTTCCGGATCCGGCTCCTTCCGCCGCGCCGGCAAGCTTGACGGTTTCGCCCGGTTTGACCGCTTTGGCGTCGGAAATGATCTGCATCCCTTCCTTCAGCCCGTCCCCGGAAATTTCTTCCTCCGCGTCCGTCTCGATTCCCGTTGTTACGGTGACGGCCTGCGCTTGAAAAGTGCCGTCCTTCTGCGGTATTGCGGCGTAAACAACGCTCTTTCCGGAAGCGTCGGCGGATACCGCGTCATACGGCACCGCGAAAATGTCCTTCTTCTGTTGCAGAATGATGTCCGCGCTCCCGTTCATGCCGATTCTCAGGGGGGTATCCTTTGAGGTAATCAGAACATCGGCCTCAAATTCGGCGTTATTGCCGCTGGCGGCTTTGCCGTCGGCCCCTTTGACGGAAGCGGGGGAAATCTTTTCCACCACGCCCTCAAATTCCTTTTCGGCGATCGCGTCGGCCGTCACGGCCGCCTTCATGCCTTCTTTTACGTTGGTAATGTCGTATTCCTTGATTTTCACAGTTAGTTTCAGCGCGCCGGTGTCCTCTATCACAAACAGCAGGCCGTTCGCGGGAGCGTTCTGCACCGCGTAAACGGCGGTGACCGTGCCGGAATTCGGAGCGGTAACCGTGCACTTGTCAAGCTTGGTCTGCAGCGCCTGCAGTTCTTTTACCGACGCTGTGTCGTCGGCGGAAAGCTTCGAGGTAACAATGTCGTCCTGCGCGGTTTTCAAGTCCTGATTGACGGAGGTCTGTGTCGCCGTGAGCGACTTGACCGCGCTGTCATACACGGCCTGCGCCGCCGCAGTCGCTTTGGCGTACTGATCGCGCTCCTCGTCCGCGGCGGTTGCCACGGCGTTCAGGTTTTTCTGCGCGTTGTCGTAGGCAAGCTGAGCGGATTCCCTGGCGTTTCTGTACTGAGACAACTGATATTCATATTCATAGACGCCATCCATGTCATCCTTATATTCTTTCTTATAGTCGTTATACGTTTTTGTTGCGTTGTCAAGCTGAAGCTTGGCGCTGTTCAGCGTCTGCTTGGCGGTTATCAGCGACGTGTTCAGGTTTTCCTGTATATGCTTTTCCGCGTCGCTCTGTTTCTGCTGCGCATTTTCCAGATCGCGCTTGGCGGAGTCCACTTTGTCCTGCGCTGCGTTAATCTGCGCGTTTAGCCCGGCGTTCAAAGTGCTGGAGGTATCGTTGTATTTCTTCTGACTCGCCTGTATCTTCTGATAAGCCAGCTTCGCGTTGCTGCTCAAAGCAGCCTGCTTTTGCGCGATGGTATCTTTCAGATCCCCGGAATCCAGCTCGCAGAGCACGTCTCCGGCGCCGACGCGGTCGCCGACTTCCACGGGCAGCGTTTTGACGGAATAGTTCAGGTCCGTATATACCTTTACGGAGTCGGTGCTTTCCACCACTCCAGTAGTGCTGACGGTGTTGCGCAGCTCGATTTTGCTCAGGGGGGTGCACTGCACCGTTGGTACGCTGGAACCTTTGGGCAGAAATGCGTTGACCGCAACCGCGGCGACGACAATCACAGCGACGGCGATCAAAATAATCTTTTTCCTCTTTTTCTTCACAGTGGTAGTCACTCCTTCGTTTGTGGGACAAAAAGCACGACAGTTCTATCCGTTATGTACTATTTGATTAATACAATGATACAACCAGAGGGTAAAAATGTCAATATTAAGACTATAGGAATTCCGTAAAAAAGAGTTTAAATAATTGTGAAAAGAAATGGTGTATTCTGTGAACAATTACAATCGGGCCTTTTTCCAAGGAAAAAGGCCCGTAAAGCAAGGAGCCTGTCTCTTAT
>UREO01000012.1 GCA_900546895.1 uncultured Oscillospiraceae bacterium | reverse complement strand
ATCTGCGCATGTCTCGTGGGCTCGGAGATGTGTATAAGAGACAGCCTTTTTATCCTATTATTTCAATCTGATTTTTGAAAACGTTCTTCTGGTACAGTCGACCAGCGAAGGCGAGATTTTTGAGCAGATGATCCGTGTGGACGAGCGGGATGTTGTGATCGGTATCAGCTTTCCGCGGTACTCCAGAAAAGCGGTCAAAGCGATGAACTTTGCCCACAACCGGGGCGCTACGGTCGTCGCCATTACGGACAGCGCGCTGTCCCCTCTGGCAATGGAGGCGGACAACCTTTTGCTTGCCCGCAGCGACATCGCGTCGATTGTGGATTCGCTGGTTGCGCCGCTCAGCCTGATCAATGCGCTGATTGTCACGACCACGCTGAAGAAGTCCGACGAGGTTTCTCATGTGTTTAAGCGACTGGAAGATATTTGGGATGAATACGGAGTGTATGAAAAGGTAGATGATAAATCCATTGAGCCGGCCTTATGACGCGCTGATTATCGGCGGCGGAGCCGCAGGATTGATGGCCGCCGGGACTGCCGCGGGCAACGGACTGCGTGTCTGCCTGATAGAAAAAAATACCCGACCCGGCCGGAAGCTGATGATTACGGGAAAGGGCAGATGCAATATTACCAACAACTGCGACGTACAGACCTTCATCGCTTCCGTTCCGTCAAACGGACGGTTCCTATACGGCGCCGCCAACCGCTTTTCCCCGCAGGACACCATCCGATTTTTCGAGAGGTTGGGTCTGCCGGTCAAAACGGAGCGCGGAAGCCGGGTGTTCCCCCAGTCGGACAAAGCTGCCGACGTAGTCGATAAGCTGGTCCGTTTTGTCAGGGACAGTGGGGCGGACCTCATCACCGGTGAGGTAAAAAGGCTGATTTTAAAGGACCATGTGGTTTATGGAGCGGAATTGCAGAACGGCTCCCGGATTCCGTCCAATTCCGTTGTCGTCTGCTGCGGCGGCGCTTCTTATCCCGGGACCGGTTCCACCGGCGACGGCTACCGCCTTGCCAGACAGGCCGGGCATACGGTGACTCAGCTGCGTCCTTCTCTGGTTCCGCTGACCGCTTACGGCGAAGAATGCCGCAGGATGATGGGACTCTCTTTGAAAAATGTCGCTATAAAGGTATGGGATACGGTAAAGAAAAAAAATATCTACGAGGACTTCGGGGAAATGCTTTTTACGCATTTCGGCGTTTCCGGCCCCATGATCCTGAGCGCAAGCGCCCATATGGGAGAGATGTCGCCGGGACGCTACTGCGTTTCGATCGACTTGAAGCCGGCGCTTTCTCCGGAACAGCTTGACGCCCGGATTCAGCGCGATTTTGAATTGAACCATAACAAGGACTTTTCAAATTCGCTGTCGGCGTTGCTGCCCAGCAAAATGATTCCCGTCATCGTAGAAAAATCCGGGATTCCCGCTGAAACAAAATGCAACCAGATTACCAAAGAAATGCGCAGGGCTTTTGCGGGCCTGCTGAAATCCTTTGAAATTTCCATTTCGGGTTTCCGGCCGATCGAGGAGGCCATTGTCACTTCCGGCGGAGTGAAAACTTCGGAAATCAATCCCAAAACCATGGAATCAAAGTTGGTCGGGGGACTTTATTTTGCCGGGGAAGTGCTCGATGTGGATGCGTACACAGGGGGGTTCAATCTGCAGATCGCTTTTTGCACCGGTCGCCTTGCGGCGAATTCACTGAACAGGCAGGAGGAAAACGAATGACCGCAGTTGCCATTGACGGGCCTGCAGGAGCGGGGAAAAGCACAATCGCCCGCCGCGCGGCCAGAGAAATCGGCTTTATTTACGTAGATACCGGCGCGCTTTACCGTGCCGTCGGGTTTTATATGCTGAAACAGGGAGTGAATACGTCGGATGCTCGCGCGGTAACTCCGCTGCTCCAACAGGTTCATGTTACGCTGGCCTTTCAAAACGGGGAGCAGAAGGTGATCCTTTGCGGAGAAGACGTCTCCAGCGCGATCCGAACCTCGGAGGTTTCCATGGCGGCATCCAACGTTTCGGCGATTCCCGCCGTCCGGGATTTTTTGTTTTCCCTGCAAAAGGATATCGCAGAGAACAATGATGTGGTTATGGACGGCCGCGATATCGGAACGGTCGTGCTGCCGGACGCGCAGGTCAAAATATTTCTGACCGCTTCTCCGGAGGAACGGGCCCGAAGAAGATACGAGCAAATGATAAAAAAGGGCGAACTTGTGGATTATGGCGACGTGCTGAGCGATTTGAAAACGCGGGATTACAATGATTCGCACCGTGCCGTCGCGCCGCTTGTCCCCGCTGCAACCGCCGTGATCGTGGACACTACGGGCAATACGCTGGAGCAATCGGTGAAACGGCTGGTTGCTATTATTAAAAAAAATCTGCAATATAATAAATGAAACTGGTGAGATTATGAAACGTATGCCTCTTTATAATTTTGGCAAGATTTTTGTTCAGAGATTTCTGAAATATTTTATTCCCTATCGTGTGAATAACGTGGAAAATATGCCCGAATACGGAAGGGTCATTGTTTGCTGCAACCATCTCAGCCTGTCAGATGCGGTGCGGCTGGCTTTTACGCAGCAGCGTCAGATTTTTTTCATGTCCAAAGCGGAATTGTTTGAAAACAAAGCGTTGGGGCTGCTGCTTTCTTCGCTCGGCGCTTTCCCCGTACAAAGGGGGAAAAGCAATAAAACAGCGATCAACCGCGCGGGAGAGCTGCTTGAAAATGAGCAGGCGCTGGGTGTCTTTATTGAGGGTACGCGCTCTAGAACGGGGGAGCTTCTTCAGCCGAAGGCGGGCGCGGTGATGCTTGCCCACAAATACAACGCCCCGATTTTGCCGTGCTGCATTACTGCAAAGGATGGCGGGGTGCCGAAAATGTTCCACAAATGCATGGTATCGTACGGAAAACTGATCCAGCCGGACGAACTCGGCATAGAAAACGGCTCCGGCAGAGAGTATCGCAGTGCTTCCCGTTTTGTGATGGAGAAAATTGCCGAGCTTCGCGAGCGGGATCTGGACACTTTTCTGGCCGCAAGGGTCTGAAAAAATGCTGTATTTTTTCTGTCTTCGTCTGGCTGCCCCTCTGGCCCGTCTCATTTACCGGGTACAGTACAAGGGAGTCGAGAATATTCCCGGCAGCGGAAAGTTGATTGTCTGCAGCAATCACAAATCGGTGATCGACCCGCTTTTTCTTGCGGCGCCTTTCAGACGGCAGGTTCGTTATATGGCGAAGTCAGAACTCTTTCAAAAACACGGAAGGCTGGTTTGCTGGTGGCTGTACCGTATGGGGGCGTTCCCGGTCGTCAGGGAAAGCGCCGACGCGCAGTCCGTAAAGACTGCTTTGCGCATCCTGCACGACGGCGGGATTCTGGGGATTTTCCCGCAGGGGAAATGTGTCTTTGACAACGCTCCGTTCCGGCCGAAAGCCGGGGTAGCCATGCTTGCCTATAAAGCACAGGCGCCCGTATTGCCGGTATCCATTTACTGCGACGGTGTCATCAGGCCGTTTCGCCGGGTGACCGTCCGTTTCGGGGAGCCGATTCCCTTTGAGAAACTGGGGCTGAAGGACCATTCGTCCGCTTCGCTCCGCGCGGCGGCAGGTACGATCGCGGAAAAAATCAATAACATGCTGGAGGAAAAACATTGAAAATCATCGTCGCCCGTTCCGCAGGCTTCTGTTTCGGCGTGAACAGGGCAGTGGAAATGGTCAATGGGCTTTTGGATCAGGGGAAGAAGGTCTGTACGCTGGGTCCGATTATCCACAATCCGCAGACTTTGGAACAGCTTGCTTCGCGCGGTGTGACAATCGTGGAATCGCCCGACGGGTTACCTCCGGATTCGACCATGGTTATCCGCTCCCACGGGGTGTCGAAGGCGGTTTATGACAGCCTGCTTGAGAAAAAAGCGGATTTTGTGAATGCAACCTGTCCTTTCGTCACAAAAATACACGATATTGTTTCAAAGGCTTCCACTGAGGGAAAAACGGTGCTGATTGCCGGCGATGCCCATCATCCGGAAGTGGAGGGGATCCGGGGACACTGTACAGGAAAATGTTATGTTTTCAAAAATGCCGGGGAACTGCAAAATATTTTGGAACATTTTCCAGTTGCGCAGGAAGATTCTCCCTGTGTGGTTGCGCAGACGACTTTCAGCGTCTCTGAATGGGAAAATTGTTTGGAAATGCTAAAAAGGGTATATACAAATGCAACAATTTTTGATACAATATGTAATGCGACTGCTAAGCGTCAATCGGAAGCGGAGTTTCTGTCCAGACAGTGCGACGTGATGATTGTGATCGGCGGCAGGGAAAGTTCCAATACAGCAAAACTTCGTGATGTGTGCATGAAAAACTGCACCACTTATCTGATAGAAACAGCGGACGAGCTGCCGCTGTCGATTCTAAAAGAATCCGAATGTATTGGCATTACTGCCGGTGCTTCAACGCCGGCAAGCATTATAAAGGAGGTACTTGATACCATGTCAGAAATCAATGAGGGTGCTGGTCAAAATTTAATGGAGAATAATGCCGAGGGAAACTTCGAGGAGATGCTCGAGGAGTCCCTAAAGAATTTAAATACAGATGAAAAGGTACGCGGTGTAGTTGTCGGCATTACTCCCAGCGAAGTTTATGTCGACGTAGGCAGAAAGCAGGCCGGGTTTATTCCTGCCGCAGAGCTTTCCGCCGACCCCAACGTACGGCCCGAGGACCTTGTTAAGGTAGGCGATGAGATGGATCTTCTCATCATGCGCACCAACGATCAGGAAGGTACCATCATGCTTTCCAAGAAGCGCCTGGATGCCGCGAAGGGCTGGGAAACCGTTACCGCGGCTGAGGAAAACGAAGCTGTTTTGTCCGGTGTTGTCACCGAAGTCATCAAGGGCGGCCTCATCGCTGTCACAAACGGCGTACGCGTGTTTATCCCCGCTTCTCAGGCTACCGCTTCCCGCGGCGATCCGCTGGAAGACCTGCTGAAGAAAGAAGTCAATTTCCGTATTATCGAAGTTAACCGCGGCCGCAGACGCGCCGTCGGCTCTATCCGTTCCGTACTGAGGGACGAGAGAAAAGTACAGGCGGAGAAGTTCTGGGAAACCGCAGAGGAAGGCAAGGAATATACCGGTGTTGTCAAGTCCCTGACCGCTTACGGCGCGTTTGTCGATCTGGGCGGCATCGACGGCATGATTCACATTTCCGAGCTCTCCTGGGGAAGGATCAAGCATCCTTCCGAGGTTGTCAATATCGGCGATACGGTTCAGGTTTATATCAAGGGTCTCGATCAGGAAAAAGGCAAGATTTCCCTTGGCTACAAACGTGCGGAGGACAATCCGTGGGAGATCCTCAAACGTGATTATCCTGTGGGCACAGTCTGTGACGTTACGATTGTCGGCATGACCGCTTTCGGCGCTTTTGCAAGAATTATTCCTGGTATCGACGGTTTGATACATATTTCTCAAATCGCCGATCACAGAATTGAAAAGCCGCAGGATGTTTTGAAGGTTAACGACGTGGTTAAAGTCAAAATCACTGAGATTGATTTTGACAAAAAGCGTGTCAGCCTTTCAATCAGAGCTTTGCTCGAACCCGCTGAGCAGACTGAGGAAGAGGTACCTGCCGAATAATTTTCGATTGTTAACGGCGCAAAGGAACTCAGGTTTCTTTGCGCTTTTTTGCTGTCCTTTCACATTTTGATTCCTTCCGAGTATTATGAGGGTATGAGACTTGGGAGGTGTTGCTATGAGAAGGTGGCGCAGGTTTGGATATGGTAACCGTATACATACGCGAATTTATTGGAAATCGCTGATTGTCATAATTTTTTGTCTGGGGTTTATAATATTAATTGATTCCCATTTCCGTCCTATTATCAAATCGATTACGACCAATCAGGCACGCATTCAATCTATCGATACCATCAACAATGCCGTAACCGAAGAGCTGACTCAAAATGGGGTGACCTATCAGGATCTGGTATTGGTGGAACGGGACAGTGCAGGCAAAATATTGGCGATTACAACACAGATGGTAAAGATGAATCAGCTGAAATCCGCCATTATTGCCAATGTGCAGAAGAAAATCGGCAACGATGGCCATATGGATACGGGCGTTCCCCTGGGAACACTTACAGGAAATGAATTGCTTCACGGCTGGGGCCCGGAGGTGCCGCTCAGGCTGACGCTTTCCGGGAACGTGAACGCGGACTTCAAAAGTTCCTTTGAGTCCGCCGGAATCAACCAGACAAAGCATCAGATCGTTCTGAATATACACACCAGTGTGTATTCTTTTCTGCCGGGTTTTGATACCACTACGGAAGTGGACACCAATGTCCCCGTTGCGGAAACAATCATTGTAGGCGATGTGCCGCAGGTAGTTGCAAACATAAATTAATCTGCTATTATTAGTAGCGAGAGGGTTGATTTTCATGGATGTTAAAGAAGCGAAAAAGCAGCTGAAAGAACTGAGAAAGCAAATCGAATATCATAATAAAAAGTACTATACGGAAGACGCGCCGGAAATCGACGACTATGAGTACGATATGATGTACCGCCGTCTGCAGCAGCTTGAGAAACAGTTTCCGGAGCTGGTTACTCCCGATTCTCCCACGCAGAAGGTCGGCGCGGAGGTCCTGAATAAATTTCAGCCCGTCGTGCACACCATTCCCATGGAAAGCCTGCACGATTCCTTCTCCGAGCAGGAGCTGATCGATTTTGACCGCAGGGTGCGTGCTGCCGTGGACCACCCGGTCTATATTGTTGAGCCGAAATTTGACGGCTTATCCGTTTCATTGGAGTACCGGGACGGCCAGTTTGTCAGGGGCTCCACCCGCGGAGACGGTACGGTCGGCGAGGATGTAACGGATAATCTCAGAACGATCCGCACCGTACCGAAACAGCTGACCAGATCGCTGCCGTTTCTGGAAGTGCGCGGCGAGGTATATATGTCGCACGAGAGCTTTTTCCGCCTTTCCGAGCGTCAGGAGCTGAACGATGAAAAGCCTTTTAAAAATCCGCGCAATGCCGCGGCGGGTTCCCTTCGGCAGAAGGATTCAAGAGTGACCGCGTCCCGCACTCTGGACATTTTTGTGTTTAATGTGCAGCAGATGGTTGGGGAAGAGCTTCAAAACCATGACGACGCCCTGAACTTTTTAAAGGAGCTTGGATTTGCCGTACCGCCTTTTTTTACCGCCTGTTCCACAGTGGAGGAGGTCATAGCCGAGGTCAACCGGATCGGGGAGCTGCGCGGCTCGCTGGACTATTCCATCGACGGCGCCGTTGTCAAGGTCAATTCCTTTGCGCAGCGCGATGTTTTGGGAAGCACCTCGAAATTTCCAAAATGGGCGGAAGCGTTCAAGTATCCGCCGGAGGAGAAGGAAACCAGGCTGCTCAATATTGAAATCAATGTCGGGCGTACCGGTGTTTTGACCCCGACGGGTGTTTTTGAGCCGATTACGCTGGCAGGAACGACGGTAAGCCGCGCAACGCTTCACAATGAAGACTTTATCCATGAAAAAGATATCCGCATCGGCGATACCGTTATCCTGCGAAAAGCCGGGGAAATCATTCCGGAAGTCGTTTCCGTTGTATCGCATATGCAGGATTCCGAACCGTATGTCATGCCCGAGATATGTCCGTCCTGCGGGGTCAGGGTGGTGCGCGAGGAGGGAGAGGCGGCTACGCGCTGCACCAATCCCGAGTGTCCGGCACAGCTTTTGCGCCATATGATCCATTTCTCCAGCCGCGATGCCATGGACATTGAAGGACTTGGCCCGGCGGTGCTTGAACAGCTGATTCAGCAGGGACTGCTTTCCTCTCCTGCGGATTTATATACTCTGCGTCACGACCAGATCGTGTCATTGGAACGCAAGGGCGAAAAATCATCTCAGAATCTGGTCGACGCAATAGAGAAGTCAAAGGAAAACGACCTTTACCGGCTGATCTATGCATTCGGAATTCCCCATATTGGTCTGAAGGCCGCCAAACTGCTTTCCTCCTATTTTCGGAATATGGATGCAATCTTTCATGCTGCGGCGGAAGAAATCGCCGCAATCGACGGCTTTGGCGGGGTAATGGCGGACAGTGTCGTTCAGTTTTTTGCACTGGACAATACGGCGCATCTGATTGGCCGGCTGCGTGACGCGGGAGTCAATATGCTCTGTAAAACGGTGGTGGACGACAATCGCTTTTACGGCAAGACCTTTGTGCTGACGGGAACGCTCCCTACCCTGACCCGGACCCAGGCGGGCGCCATCATAGAAAAGATGGGCGGGAAGGTGTCCGGCAGTGTTTCCAAAAAGACGGACTTTGTATTGGCGGGAGAAGACGCCGGCAGCAAGCTGACAAAGGCGCAGCAGCTGGGAATAACGGTCATTTCCGAAGAGGAATTCAATGAGATGATTCAATAGTGACTTTTGATAGAATGTTTTGAACGCCGCGGAGCACGTTTTGTGTTCCGCGGCGTTTTGCGTCTCCTGGACGTGGAGAATAGAATATTGTAGAACGAATATAATATATCGATAAACAATAAAATAATATTGATAATTAATAATTAATGTGATATAATACAAGAGAAAGCACAAGAAGTGTTATTTCTGCATCCGGCCGGAGCCGGAAAATAAACGGCGGGAGGGGTACGCTTGAAACGATTACCACTTATTTTGTGTATTCTGTTTCTGGCAGGTACTCTGGCATCGTGTTCCCACGACGACGGAACGAAAGATGTTTCGGAAACCCTTGGAATTGATCTGTCCGGCGGTCAAATGGTCAAGCACACGGATGCGCACGACGGCTTTCACGGAGATGGATATACCTTTACGCAAATACGCTTTGATAAGACTGCCGGCGTGTCCGCAGTGAAGCAGATGGATAACGGCGGTGGTTGGAGCAGACTTCCGCTGACCGAAAATCTGCAAAGGGCTGTATACGGGAAAGAGGACGGAGAGGCTTCCTATGGCGCTCTGGTTCAGACCGACGAGGGTGAAGCGCTAATTCCCGCAATCGAGCATGGGTACTATTATTTTTATGATAGGCATAGTGAAAGCAGAAATCCCAGAGACAGCAATCAATTGTTCAGCCGCTTCTCCTATAACTTTACCATTGCGCTGTATGATTCGGACAATGGGAATCTGTATTATTACGAATTAGACACTTAAAAGCACTGACCGGAAAACTTGCTTCCCCACCATAAGCTCCGGATCGGAATAGAAAGGGGTCCATCGTATGTGGAACAACTCAAAATCATTGACGCTTTCCATTTTCTGTACCAGACTATTTGCCGTCTTGCTGGCGGTGGGCGTATGCGCCGCCCCAACGATTGTCAGCTGGTATTTCGGGGATGCTCCGGCGATACAGGCGCTGCATCTGCCGTTTCGCATCACGATCTATCTTTGCGCGGTGCCGGGTTTCATCCTGCTTTACTGCCTGAATACCCTGCTGAAAAATATCCGCGTGGGCAGCGTCTTTGTGCCGGAAAACACAAAAATGCTGCGGATTATTTCCTGGAGCTGTATTGCCGTTGGCGCCATCACTTTTGGTTCGGGTTTTTATTATGCCTCGTTTTTTATTGTTGCGGTGGCCTGCGCTTTCTTTGCGCTGATTATCCGTGTCATTAAAAACGTCTTTGAACAGGCGATCGAACTGAAAAGCGAAAATGATTTCACGATTTAAAGGATGGAAAAATATGCCGATTATTATTAATTTAAACGTTGTCATGGCGAAGCGGAAAATCACCTCCGGTGATTTAGCGGAAAAGATAGGAATCACGCCGGCAAATTTATCCATCTTAAAAAACAATAAGGCGAAGGCAATCCGCTTTTCCACCCTGGAAGCTTTATGCCGTGAGCTGAAGTGCCAGCCCGCGGATATTTTGGAATATACCGATACGGAATAAAGGAGATTACTATGAATATCGCTGAAGAAAACGGGACCGCTTCGGTACCCGTAACCACTGGTGCACCTGTTTTGCCCTCAACACTGGGGTACGGCCAAATCCCCGCCGCTAAAAAACCGGAAATCCCGATTCCTTTTACCGGTACGGATACCCTGTTTGCACTGCTGTTCCTGGTGTGCGGTTATCTTTTTGTCTGGCTGATTACACCGGAATGCTTTGGCTTGGGTGTGACCCTTTTTACCGCCGTGTTTTGTACATTGGTTCTTCTCTACCTGAAAAAACGCGGGAAAGCCGTTCCAAAAAACAGCTGGTTCTGGCTGGCTCTGGTAGCTCTGTCGTCCGTCAATTTCTCCCTGTTCACCAATGTCTCTCTGCAGTTTCTCAACTTTCTGTTTCTGATGGGCTGCGCGGTCTACTGGGTCGCGGTGCTGACCTCGGGCCGGATGGAAGAAAGGCTGGGTGCCTGTTTTATGCCCGATATGGTGAATCAGCTTTTCAAAATCCCATTTTTAAATTTCGGCTGCGCTTCCAAAATCATCCGGCGTTCGGCGGTAAAGAACAGGAAAAGCAAGGTCCTGCTGGCTTCACTGGGCGGTGCTCTGGCGGCGCTGCCGGTTCTCTGGATTGTCCTTTCGCTGCTGATGCAGGCGGACGGGGTGTTTCAGTCTTTGGTGAAGCAGTTTTCTGACGATGTGGGAACTCATATCGCTAATTTTCTGTTCCGGCTTCTTCCGGCTTTTCTGACGGGAAGCTATCTGTTTGGCCTGCTGTACGGCAATATTCAGAAAAGGCGGGCAGACTCAATTACGGCGGAGAAGGCCGCCAAATTATCCGAAAAATGCAGAGTCGTTCCCACGGCAGCCGCTGTCACGGGAACCGTGCTCCTGTGCATCCTGTATCTGGTTTTCTTCGGGGCGCAGACAGCTTCTCTTTTCAGCGCTTTTTCGGGGCAGGGGCAGAGCGGACTGACGCTCGCGGAATTTGCCCGGCGCGGGTTCTTTGAGCTCTGCAAAGTCGCGATGATCAACTTTGCCGTGATCGCTTTTTCCTCCGTACTGATCCGAAGGGAGGAAGGGGAATTCCGCGTGATGAGGGCCATTCATGTTTTCCTTTCCGTGGAAACGCTTCTGCTGATTGCTTCCGCCCTCAGCAAGATGATTCTGTATATCGCCCGTTACGGGCTGACCCCGAAACGGGTGTATACCAGTTGGTTCATGGTGGTTCTGGCAGTGATTTTCGTGACTATTATCGTCTCCCGGTTTAAAAAGATCAATCTGGCCCGCAGCATTGTGCTGACCTGCGCCGTCAGCTTTCTGATTCTCTGCTACGCAAATATTGACGGCAGGATCATCGGGTATAATATCGGCCGGTACCAAAACGGGACGTTGGAAACCGCCGACATAGGGATCATGTACCGCGCACCGGATGCTGCAAAGCCTTACGCGCTGGAACTGTACCGGAACACAAAGGATGCTTCCTTAAAGAAGGAACTAAAAACATTTCTACGGGATTTCAATTCGCAGAAAACCGAATTTCAGCAGATGAATCTGCAGAAATGGACAGCTCTCCGCCTTCCAATAGAATAAAAAAGAGAAATCGGCTCCGCGGGAAGATTCCCGCGGAGTTATTTTTTTGGTTCTAACACGGCTAAGTTGTCCATATCTATGTTATTGAAAGAGAGGACAAGGGATATGGATAACTACAGCGACCCAAGATTTGATTCGGCGGCGAAAGCGATCTGCGGCAGAATCGCAGGCTATTTCTCGCTTTTGCCCGGCGACATAAAAAAACAGGCGCAAGAGATCAGGCTCCGCGTCAATAAACCAATTTCCATCTGCTGTACGGGAGAAATCTACTTTTTGAATCAAACCGGAAGACTGACGTGCTATCCGGGCAAGGACGCCATGATTTCCACAAGAGAAGATATTGAGGAATGCTTCCGGAATATTTGCAGCTATTCGATCTACAGCCATCAGAATGAGATTAAGAACGGGTTTGTCACGCTGGCAGGGGGGCACCGGGTCGGCATCAGCGGAACCGCGGTGTTCCAGAACGGTCAGATTGCCGGTATCCGGGATATTTCTTCTATTAACATCCGTGTTTCCCGGGAGATTCCGGGATCGGCTGCTGAAATTTTTCATTCCCTGAAAAAGGAGATCCGTTCCGGCCTGCTCATTGCCGGTCCGCCCGCAAGCGGAAAAACCACCATCCTGCGCGACATTGCCCGTCAGCTGTCCAGCGGTACCTGCGGGGATATCCGGAAGGTGGTCGTGGTCGACGAACGCGGGGAACTGGCCGGTATCTGTCTGGGGATACCGCAGAACGATCTCGGATTCTGTTGCGATGTGTTGGACGGCTACCCCAAGGCGGAGGGAATCATGCAGGCCGTTCGCTGCCTTTCTCCGGAATTCATTATCTGCGACGAGCTTGGCGGAAACGACGAGGTCGCCGCGGTGGAGCAGAGCCTGAACGCGGGCGTCAGCATGATTTCCTCCATCCACGCGGGCAGCATCGAGGAATTCCTGATGAAAAAACAGGCGGTGCACCTTTTGAAAACGGGGGCCTTCGGCTGTGTGGCTATGCTGAACGGGTACAGAGAACCGGGAAAAATACAAGGGATTTACAAGGCTGGTGATTTGCTTGCTAAAATTGACGGGGGCTTTGATTCTAATAGCCGCAGGGGCGCTTGCGGGGTATATGGAGTCGCATAGGCTTGCCGTGCGGGTGGAGCAGCTCGAACGGTTTCTGCGTTTTGTTTCCTCCGCGCAGACGGAAATCCGGTTTTCCGCACTGCCGGTAGAGCAGATCGTGCAGAAGCACGGCGGCGATTTGGGGTTTCTGCGGCACTGCGGGGACTCTTTTCAAAAGAACGGGGATTTCCAGTCCGCGTGGCAGGACGGGGTCAAAGAATGCGCGAAAAGCGGCGGGTTCAACAATAAAGATGTGGAATTGCTGAAAGGCTTTGGGAGCGGCTTCGGCGTAAGCGATACCGACGGGCAGCTTTCGCACTGCGCTCTCTACTATGAGCTTACGGCCCAGAACCTGAAAGAGGCAAGGGGCGAAAAGGAACGAAAATCAAGGCTGTACCAAATGTTTGGCGTGTTTTCCGGGATGGCGGCGGCACTCCTGCTATGTTAAGGATGGAGGAATCAAAAAATGGATGTGGATTTGATTTTTAAAATTGCTGCAATCGGCATCATCGTTGCGGTGCTGAACCAGCTGCTGATTCGTTCGGGCAGGGAGGACCAGGCAATGATGACGACCATTGCCGGTCTGATCGTAGTGCTCATGATGATTATCCAGCAAATAGACGCTCTATTTAAGTCTATAAAATCCATATTCGGTTTGTAGGCCATGGATATGATTGCCGTTGCGGGAATTGCAGTGATCGCGGCGATCCTCGCGGTTATGCTGAAGCGGTATCATCAGGAATATTCCATTGTTGTCAGTATCTGCGCCGGCGTTTTGATCCTGTTCGCGATACTGGGGAATATTGCCCCCGCGGTTCAGCAGATCAATACCCTGCTTTCCTCGGCAGGGCTTTCCGCCGAATACGCCGCAATCCTATTCAAATCCCTTGGAATCTGCTTTCTGGCACAGTTCGCCGCCGATTCCTGCCGGGACGC
The DNA here is from genome assembly GCA_900546895.1 of uncultured Oscillospiraceae bacterium. Lineage (GTDB taxonomy): Bacteria > Bacillota > Clostridia > Oscillospirales > Acutalibacteraceae > Caproiciproducens. Next base: position 8,424 of record UREO01000012.1, on the reverse strand, counting down.
GGGGGAAAGCGCGCTGGCTTCAAAAGTGGAGCTTGCCGGAAAAATCGCAATTGTGGTGCTGTCGCTGCCGCTCTTTGAAAAGATTGCAAGCACGGCGGTAGGACTGATTGGTGGATAAGGATGAAAAAAATGGTATGCTTAGCCGTTCTGCTGCTCCTGGTTACGGCGTTTTCCCTGCCGGTGCACGCCGCGTCGAAGCAGGACGATTATTACTCCCGGCAGCTTCAGGAAAGCGGGGCGGCGGACCTTGCGGACAAACTGCCCAACGATACCAGAAAAGCGCTGGAGGAAATGGGGATTGAAGATACCAACTGGAAAGGCATTCCCTCCATCACGCCGAAAAGCATGTTTGACCAGATCCTTTCGGTGGTCGCGGGCAAAACAGGGGAACCGTTCCGGGCGGCGGTTTCGGTAATCGCGGTAATGCTTCTGTGCGCGCTTTTGAACGGGATGAAGCTTTCCTTCGGGGAAAAATCGCTGGGCGGAGTCATCGGTATGGTTTCCACGCTTTGTATCTGTGTGATTGTGGTGAACCCGATTGTGTCGTGTATTTCAAGCGCGGCAGCGGTGATTAAAACGGCAGCCGGGTTTCTGCTGGCCTGTGTTCCGGTCCTGGCGGGAATTATGATCGTAGCCGGGCAGCCCGCCACGGCCGGTTCCTATAATCTGTTAATGATGGCGGCGGGAAATGTGATTTCTCTGCTGTCTTCCAATATTCTGGTTCCGATGATGAACATCTTTCTGGCGCTTTCCATCGTGTCCGCGATTTCCCCAAATATCAACCTGAACGGGCTGTGTACAGCCTTCAGCAAGGCCGTGAAATGGATTATGGGGTTCTGTATGACCATTTTTACCGGACTGCTGACCATGCACGGCATTGTCGCAACCGCGCTGGACACAACGGGGACCCGTGCGGCAAGGTTTGTCGTCAGCAGCTTTGTGCCCGTGGTGGGTAATGCGTTGGGGGAGGCGCTCCATACCATCAACGGGTGCGTCAAAATGCTGAAATCCGGCGTCAGCGCGTTCGGATTGCTTGCGGGGCTTTTTGTTTTCCTGCCGATTTTGATTCAGTGCCTTGTCTGGCTGCTGACCCTTCAGGTCTGCATCGGGATCGGCGATATCTTTGAGCTGAAGGAAATCAGCTCGCTGCTGAAAGCTTCGGGAGACGTGATCGAAACGCTGATCAGTATCATTCTGTGCTGCATGGTGATCCTGATGGTTTCCAACGTGATTCTTCTGATTATTGGAGGCGGGTCATGAACGCGGTCAGGGAATGGTCGGCGGCCATCTGCATGGCGGCCCTTGTCGCCGCAATGCTGCAGGGCCTTGTCCCAAACGGCTCCATGGAAAGGATGGTCAAATTTGTCATCGGCGCTTTTGTGATCTGCGCGCTGATCGTTCCGCTCACAAAAATCGTACCGGAAATCTCCGCGAGCATCCAGACGGATTCAGACAGCCCGGTCAATTCACAGCTTGAAAAGACGGTGGAAAAGCAGTATTTCGCCGCCGCGCAGGAAAGTATTACGAATCTGGTCGTATCAGAGTTGAACAAAATCAATATTAAATGCAAAAATGTTAATGTGATTATGGATACAAACGAAGATGGCAGCATATCAATTAACAAGGTGGTTGTCATTCTGGCAAATGGATATGGCAAGGACAGAGAAAAGGCTTCGGCTCATCTGGAAAAAACGTTAGGACTGAAAATGGAGGTATCTTCCGATGAAAGCTAAGGACAGCGGCTTCGAGGAGGAAAAGAAGACGGTTTTCTCTAAGCTGGCGGAAAACGATTTTTACCGTAAGGTCATTATCATCGGCGGTTTGATCGGAATTGCCCTGATTTTCCTCTCGGGCTATCTGAACCATGACCACACCGATACGAAAGACGTATCGTCCCAGTCCGTGGTTACGGCCGAGCAGTACGCCAAAGAGCTGGAAACCAGCCTGACGGATCTTGTGAACCGGATACAGGGGGCGGGGGAGGCTAAGGTTCTGGTAACGCTTGAGCGGAGTAAGCAGTATATATATGCTACCGAGGAAAAAAGAAGCAATCAGACCACCGAGGACAAATCCGACGGTTCCACCACCAAAAACGAGGCGAATGACAACACGGAGACTACTTACATACTTGTCAAGGATGCCGACGGCGCTCAAAAAGCGCTTGCGGTAACTGAGGTTCAGCCGATTATAAAGGGTGTTGTCGTTGTCTGTGACGGCGGCGACAATCCGGTCGTACAGCAGGATATTATTTCCGCTGTGACAACAGCGCTGGATATTACTTCTGTACGCGTATGCGTTATAAAAGCAAAATAATTTTAAACGGGGGGAATTTATTCTATGACTATGGGAAAGCGTCAGCTTGTTCTTGCGGCTTTGATTGTGGCGCTCGGTGCGGCGGTGTATTTAAACTGGCAGTTCTCGGGCGACAATCCATTGCTCGCCACCAACGCGGTTACCTCAACGGCGGATCATGAGTTGGGGGAAGCCCAGCTTGCGGAGGCTCCGGTATCCGGGTCGTCCAAGACAACTTCCGGCTCATCATCGTCCGTACAGGCGAACGCGCCTGCGGCCAGCTATTTCAGTGAAGCGCGCCTGTCGCGCCAGAAAGCACGGGATACGGCGGTTGAGCTTCTGGAAAAGGTTCTGACCGACGCGAAATCCAACGATGCGGCGAAAAAGGACGCAGTCGCACAGGCGGCCGTTATCGCGCAGAATACTCTGAAGGAAAACAATGCCGAAAGCCTGATCAAGGCGAAGGGGTTTTCGGACTGCGTGGTCTTTCTTCAGAATTCTGAGTGCAATGTTGTGGTGAAAACAAACGATTCTTCACAGAACAACGCGATTGTGATCAAAGACATTGTTTCCGGCCAGTCGGGCGTCTCCTATGACAAAATTAAAATAGTCGAAGTAAAATAGCGTCCCGGTTTTTACAACCTGATTGCCGCACATAGAATTTTCAATGCCTTTCTGTTTATGCTGATTTTTTATAAACAACAGGAGAAACTGAAATTTGTTTCTGCTGATTATTGAGAAATACAGCATTTCCGGTTGATTCTGCAACAAGGTTGCGTTTTTCCCCCGCCTTCGGCGGGGAGGAACGTGTTTTATCTTGCAAGCTGAAATGGAATTGCTGTAGTATCAGATAAAATATTTGATTCTGAAAAAGATTGTGGTATAATGTACCCGTGGATGTTTGAAAATATAATCAGCGGTTAAAACCCTCCACAGTTCAGTGGAGGGTTCTTTTAATATACGGATGAAAGACGGCTGAAAAGACGGAGGAAGAAAATGAAAAGACACGAGGCGAGGGAACAGGCGTTTGCCCTGATCTTTGAAAGAAGCATCAACCACGATCCAACGGAACAGATTATTGACGCGGCCGGCCTGTCCAGAGATATCATCATCGATGATTTTGCCGAAAAAATCGCCGTCGGTGTGGAAGAAAACGAAGAAACCCTCAACGCCCGGATCGAAAAAAATATTCGCGGCTGGAAAATGAACCGCCTTTCCAAGGTGGCCCTGGCTCTGATGAAGCTTTCCATCTACGAAATGATGTTTGAGAAGGATATTCCCGTGAGTGTCTCCATCAACGAGGCGGTCGATCTTGCGAAAAAATACGGCGGTGCGGACGACGCTCCGTTTGTCAACGGGGTGCTGGGTTCGGTGGCAAAAGAGCTTGTTGAGAAGGAATTTCATGAAACAGCCAATTGACGCGCTTGGCATCGACACCAGCAATTACACAACCTCCGCCGCTCTTTTTCAGGGCGGAACGGTTTTTCAGCAGAAAATGCTTCTTCCCGTAGAGCAGGGAGAGCTTGGCCTGCGGCAGAGCGACGTCGTGTTTCACCATGTGCAGCAGCTGCCGCGGGTGCTGGAAGCGCTGATTCGGAAAAAGCTTTCCGTCGGCGCGGTAGGGGTGTCGGACAGACCGCGCGACCTGGAAGGCTCTTACATGCCCTGTTTTACGGTCGGGCTCGGTACGGCAAAGGCCGTTGCGCTTTCGCTGGGGGTACCGCTGTATTCGTTTTCCCATCAGGCGGGGCACATTGCCGCCGCGCTGTATTCCGCCGGCAGACTGAGCCTGCTTCACGAAAAATTCATTGCGTTCCATGTTTCCGGCGGTACGACGGAGGCGGTCCTCGTCACCCCGGACGAACGGACCATCTTCCGCACGCAGATCATCGCGCAGTCTCTGGATTTAAAAGGCGGACAGGCTGTGGACAGGGTGGGGGCTATGCTCGGCCTGCCGTTTCCTTCCGGGAAAGCGCTGGAGCAGCTGGCCCTGCAGGCGAATAAAGCATATCGTATCAGACCGTCGCTCAAGGGGGCTGATTGTTCCCTTTCCGGCGTGGAAAACCAATGTGCCGGAATGCTGAAAGCAGGAGCGCCGAAAGAAGAGGTCGCGGCCTATTGCCTGTGCTCGATCCTGGCGGCGCTGGATGGGATGACCGCCGAACTGCTGAAGCAATACGGAAAGCTCCCCCTGCTGTTTGCGGGCGGGGTCATGTCCAACAGCCTGATCCGGGACGCAATGACAGAAAAATACGGCGCCGCCTTCGCCGCCCCGGAATTTTCAGCGGACAATGCGGCGGGAATTGCGATTTTAACCTCAATAAAGGGGGCATAATGACTTATGGCGGATTTTCCGGTTGTGCTGAGCATAACGCAGCTGAACACTTATATCAAATCCAAATTTGACGGCGACGAAAATCTGGCGCATGTTTTTGTCAGCGGCGAAATTTCCAATTTCACTAACCACTATAAGTCCGGACACTTCTATTTGTCCCTCAAGGATGAAAAATGCGTGATTCGGGCGGTGATGTTTGCCCAGAACGCCCGGCGTATCCGTTTTCTGCCGCAGGACGGCATGAAGGTGATTGTGCGGGGCCGCGTAAGCGTCTATGAGGCGACGGGACAGTATCAGCTTTATATCGACGATATGCAGCCGGACGGCCTCGGCGCGCTGAACCTGGCCTTTGAACAGCTGAAAGCAAAGCTGGAAGCGGAGGGCCTGTTCGCCCCGGAGCGGAAAAAACCGCTGCCCGCTTTTCCGGAACGGATCGGTGTGGTTACCTCGCCCACCGGCGCGGCGGTACACGACATTACCTCGATTCTCGCGCGGCGGTACCCTTTGGCTGAAATTGTTTTTTGTCCCGTGCTGGTACAGGGGGAGGGCGCCGCGCCGCAGATTGTAGACGCGCTGGCCCGTTTCAACTGTCTTCTCTGCGCCGATGTGATTATTCTCGGGCGCGGCGGCGGTTCACTGGAAGACCTCTGGCCCTTTAACGAGGAAATGGTGGCAAGGGCCGTAGCCGCCTCCCGGATTCCCGTCATTTCCGCCGTAGGGCATGAGACCGACTTTACGATCTGTGACTTTGTGGCCGACCTTCGCGCACCGACCCCGTCGGCCGCCGCGGAGCTTGCCGTGCCCGACCGCGCGGAGCTGGAATATACGGTTCGCTACGACCTGTCGCGGCTAAAGCAAAGCATGCGGAAGAAGCTCACGGGCCTCAAACAGAATCTGGACGCGCTGACCTCCCGCTATTCCTTTAAAAATCCTTTCAATCTGATTGAATTGGAACGGATTCGTACCGATCAGCTTGCCGTAAGGCTCAATCAGTCTATGCGCGGGAAAACGGCGGACGCCCGGTCCGCGCTTTCTTCCGTCAGCGGCAGGCTGAACGCCCTAAGCCCGCTGGCAACGCTTTCACGGGGATATTCTATTACTTACGGTCAGAACGGACGTGTCGTCACCCGTGTTTCCGACGTAAAAACGGGTGAACGGATTTCGGTGCTGTTAAACGAAGGAACGCTGGGCTGTGTAGTGGACAGCATGGAGGAGAAACATGAATAAGAAAATGGGCTTTGAAGAAGCCATGATCAAACTGAGCGAAATTGTCGACCGGCTGGAAAACGGCAATGAGTCGCTGGAAAGCTCTCTGAAGTTGTTTGAGGAAGGCTCCGCGCTGGCTGCCCTGTGCTACGGCAAGCTGGAGGGCGCCGAGCAGAAAATCAGGCAGATCACCGAGCTTGAAGAATCCGGCGGTGAAAAAAATGCTTGATCTGAGGGAGAAGCATCTGGTCGGGAGGGTAGACGCCAGGCTGGCACAGTACCTTCCCGAGGAAGAAATCATACAGGCCGACCTGATCCACGCCATGCGCTACAGCCTGCTCGGAGAGGGCAAGCGGATCCGGCCGATTCTTGTGATGGAATTCTGCAGACTCTGCGGCGGGGAGGAAGAAGCTGCGCTGCCTTTTGCCTGTGCGGTGGAAATGATCCACACCTATTCGCTGATTCACGACGACCTGCCGTGCATGGATGACGACGATATGCGCCGCGGACGCCCGTCCAACCACAAGGTGTTCGGCGAAGACATCGCCCTGCTCGCGGGGGATGCGCTGCTGACCATGGCCTTTGAAGCCATGCTTTCCGGGGAAGCCGTACGGCTTGCCGGGGCCGAAAGGGCCGCGAAGGCCGCGGGATACCTTGCCCGCGCCGCCGGTGCGTACGGCATGGTCGGGGGACAGGTAATTGACCTGATGAGCGAAGGCCGGGCCATTTCGCTGGAAACTCTGAAGAAAATGGATGAAAATAAAACCGGCGCGCTGATTCTGGCGTCCGCGCAGATGGGCTGTGTCCTCGCCGGAGCCGGCGACGAACAGATGCGGGCCGCCGAAAGCTACGCGCGGGCAATCGGCCTGGCGTTTCAGATTGTGGACGACATTCTGGATGTGACGGGGGATACCCAGACGCTGGGGAAACCGGCCGGTAGCGACAATGAAAACAATAAAAGCACCTACGTCTCCCTGATGGGACTGGAAAACGCCTCGAAAACCGTCGACGAGCTGACCGCGAAGGCCATGGAAGCGCTCGGCTGCTTTGGCGAGGAAGCCGAATACCTCACCGAATTTGCAAAAAAACTGGCCGTTCGTAAAAAGTAAGGAATTTTGCCGTGTTTATTGACAAAATTGACGGAATATGATAATATTGTTAAGCCGCATATTACGGGCTTTATAAGTGGGAAACCCGCCCGGTGATAGCGAGTTTAGAGAAAAGGCAGGACCTTTCATTCATGTTTGCAGTAATTGAAACAGGCGGCAAGCAGTACAAGGTACAAAGTGACGATGTCATTTATATCGAGAAGCTTGCGGCAGAAGAAAATTCCTCCGTCGATTTCAAAGTGGTTGCACTTGACGGCGACGACGGACTCAAAGTGGGTGCTCCTTATGTTGAGGGAGCTACCGTAACCGGTACGGTTCTTAAAAACGGTAAGGGAAAGAAAATCACAGTCTTTACTTACAAGGCAAAAAAAAGCGAGAAGCGTAAAATGGGTCACAGACAACCCTATACCAAAGTACAGATTACCGCAATTAACGCATAATTGTCATGATTTGTGCAGAATTTTTCACCCGGCCTGACGGCGCTCTTCTGGGATTTTCCCTGAGCGGTCACAACGGGGTAGCGGGCAGGGATATCGTCTGTGCGGCGGTTTCCTCTGCGGCATATATGACAGCCAACACCATTACGGAGGTTGTCAGAGCAAATGCCCAGGTTACTGTGGAAGACGGTTATATGCTCGTCAGAATTTCATCAAATGAGGCGAAAGACTGCCGCGACATTCTCGCGGGTTTCAAACTCCATATGCTGGAGCTTGAAGAACAGTATCCTCAAAATATTCATGTAAGCTATACGGAGGTGTAAGGAAATGCTAAAGATAAATATTCAGTTATTTGCGCATAAAAAAGGAATGGGTTCCACCAAGAACGGCCGTGATTCAGAATCTAAGCGTCTTGGTGTGAAACGTGCAGACGGCCAGTTTGTACTTGCCGGAAACATTCTTGTCAAACAGCGCGGAACCCATATTCATCCGGGTGAGAACGTCGGCATCGGCTCCGACGATTCCCTCTTTGCCATGGTTGACGGTCATGTAAAATTTGAGCGTCTTGGCCGTGACCGCAAAAAGGTCAGCGTTTACGCGGTGGAGCAATAAGCCTTTTCAGGTGAATGAAAATCCCGGGCCGTTTTCGCCCGGGATTTTTTGGCTTTTCCGAACCAAGCATAGTATACTAATCGAAGGCAATATTTCACAGAAATGGCGGTAAAGCTCAGATGTTTATAGACAGTGCGAAAATTACGATCAAAGCGGGCAACGGCGGCAGCGGCAAGGTTTCGTTTCACCGTGAAAAATATGTAGCGTCCGGCGGTCCGGACGGCGGAGACGGCGGCCGGGGCGGAAACATTATCTTTCAGGTCGACGACAACCTTTCCACGCTGGCGGATTTCCGTTATAAAAGAAAATATGTTGCTCTGAACGGTGAAGACGGTAGGGGAAAACGCTGCTTCGGGAAAAAAGCGGACGACCTGATAATCAGGGTTCCCCGGGGAACCTGTCTCTTATACACATCTCCGAGCCCACGAGACAT